>JALFRH010000053.1 GCA_022785155.1 Spirochaetales bacterium | reverse complement strand
CTGTAGTACAGACAAATGACGAGACTGTCCTCGTTGACATCGGCTATAAGTCTGAGGGTCAGGTCCCAGTAGATGAGTTCATCGAACTCCCAAAGATTGGAGACAAGGTCGCCCTCACAATCCTTAAGCTTGACAATGGTCGCGGACAGGTTGTTGTATCAAAGAAAAGAGCTGAAGCCAAAGAGAGAACCGAAGTCCTCAAGAAGGCTGCTGAAGACAGAACACCAGTTCTTGGTAAGTTCGTCAAAGTCATCAAGGGTGGCTATGAAGTTGATCTCGGAGCAGATTATAAGGGATTCGGCCCATTATCACAGGCAGATGTAGTCAGAGTTGAAGATCCTGAAACTCTTGTTGGAAAGACAGACTACTTCATCATCGACAAGTTCCATAACGGAACAAAACTTAAGAGCGTTGTTTCAAGAAGAGAGTATCTTGAGAACAAGATCAAGGAGAACAGACAGCAGTTCTTCGAAGCTGCTCACGTTGGTGATGTGGTACAGGGCGTTGTCAAGTCCTTCACTTCCTTCGGTGCCTTCATTGATCTCGGTGGCTTCGATGGTCTTCTCCATATCAACGATATGTCTTGGGGTCATGTCACAAGACCAAAGGATTTCGTAAAGAAGGGTCAGATTGTTCAGCTCAAGCTCATCAACATCGATCCTGAAACACAGAAGATCAATCTTTCCTTGAAGGCAATGGAGCCAGATCCATGGTCAACATTCGACCAGAAGTATCATATTGGCGATGTCGTAAAGAGACCTGTAACAAAGATTGCCAACTTCGGTGTATTTATTGAAATCGAGCCTGGTATCGAAGGTCTTGCCCATATCTCCGAACTTTCTTGGACAAAGAGAATTACCAATCCTAAAGAAATCGTCAACATCGGTGATGTTGTTGAAGCAAAGATTCTCGGCTGGGACTTGGACAGCAAGAGAGTATCACTTGGTCTCAAGCAGCTTGAGGAAAACCCATGGGATACAATTGAAGAAAGATATCCAGTTGGTAAGGTTATCTCCGGTCCAGTTGTAAAGGTTACAAACAGTGGTGCTTTCATCAACCTCGAAGAAGGTATCGACGGATTCCTGCACATTGATGACATCTCTTGGACAAAGAAGATCAAGAGCATGGATCAGTTCTGCAAGGAAGGTGATACAGTAGAAGTAGTTGTTACAAAGGTCGAACCAGCCAACAGAAGAATCAAGCTTTCAGTCAAGCAGCTTGAAGGCAACCCTTGGCAGACACTCAAGAAGGACTATCCTAAGTTCTCTACAATTACTGGTACAGTTTCTTCCGTCACAGAATTCGGTGTATTTGTAAAGGTCATCGGTGATATCGAAGGACTTATCGGAAAGAACAACCTTGTTGGTCCAGACGAGCAGTACACAGATGCAGTTCTCGAGAGCTATAAAGAGAAGATTGGTCAGCCTATCACAGCCATGGTTATCGATGTAGATTCCGCTAAGCAGAAGCTTTCTCTCTCCATCAGAGAAATGATCAAGAGAAGCCAGGAGTCTGAGATGGCCAAGTATATGGCTGAGACTAAGGATGATGACGACTCTTATAATCCTTTTGCAGACCTTCTCAAGAAGTAAGGTATAAAGAAGAGTAGGGAAAGCAGAGATAGTATTTCTCTGCTTTCTCAAAGGATGAGAAATGGCAAAGAAGAACGATAAGGAAGAACAGCTCACATATGCAGAGAAGTTGGTGAACTCAACCAACACTTGGCTTGGTAAGCACGGAAAGGTTTTGGCAATTATTGTTGCTGTTGTTGTAGCAGTTATTGTCATTGCTTCTGTTGTTACTGTAGTTGTAAATTCCTCAAACAAAAAAACCTATGAAAAACTAGATGCTTTGACAGCTCAGTACTCTGAATTTACAGTTATGGATTCTGATGCAGAAGGTTATGACAGTGCTAAGAGTACTCTCGTTGCTGATGCAGAGGCTTTGAGAGCAAAGGGTGTCAAGAACTATCCTGGTGCAAAAGCTACCATGGTTCTTGCAGATCTTGCTTATGAAGATGGCGATTATGTAAAAGCCATCGAGCTTTATGATGAAGTTGCAGAAGGACAGAAGAAGACATTCTTGAGGGAAGTAGCTTTGATGAGTATGGCTGCTGCACTTGAAGAGAATGGTGATAAGAATTCAGCTAGAGATATCTACAACGCATTCTTTGATGAATATGGTCTTGAAAGCTTCTATTCATCACGTGCTCTGTTCAACGCAGCTAGATTGACAGAAGAATCAGATAAGGCTCTTGCTATCTCTATCTATGAGCAGTTGGTCGGTGAATTCGGTGACTACGGTTCAGAATATGCCAAACTTGCCCAGTCAAGAATAGCTCAGCTCAACTAAAGTATTGGTTTTCATTCCATATCGGGAGGGTAATCAGTGAAGAAGAGAAAATTTTTGTTTCTTACTTTACTTACCCTCCTTTTTTTATCATCCTGTGGCATTCCCAATATGTTTGTGCCTGATTCATCCTCCGTGTCTTTTATAACAGATACTTCAAATCAGAAAGCCACAATAAAAATTAATTCTTCCTATCTATTGGATAGAACCAAGAATCGTCCTTATTCTCCGGAAGTAAACCTTTTCTATATAATTAGAGGTGCTGACAGTTCCTCAGCTTATTCTTCTCTTCTAAATTCATTTAATTCCACTTTTTGTAAATATCCATATTGTAATCCAATAACTGGAGCAAAAACTGATGGTGCACCTATTGTTGAATATAAAAGCGGGGATAACACCTATGGTTTATACCAGTTTTTTCAAAGTGACGGTCTCTTATCTAACGGATATTTCAAAGATGGTCAGTTAAATATGAAGTTTGAGTTTACAGAGGAAGATGGTCTCATCCTATCTATATATGACAATGAAAGTAGATTAATCGCCAGAAGAGAATTGAGAAGAAGCTATGACGGCGATTCCTTTAGTACATTGGCCAGTATAAATGAGGGAGAAGAGCTTATTGGAGACTACGTTTTACCTGTTGAAGTAAAAATATATGCTGCAGTGACTTTTGCGTTTACAGAATACACTAATATCTGGAACACAGAAATTTCAAAGGAACTCTTCTCCTTTAGGCTAGAATAACTCGGATTCAGGTATTTCCAATACTAGATCTGAGAGAGGAAATGAAGCACAAGGATGAATATAATCCAATAGAACATCTCCTTTTCTTCTATTATCATTTTTCTTTGGATTGTATGTTTTTCCCTCAACAACCCTTGTCCTACACCAAAGGCAAACTCCTGAGCGGCAGGAAGCGTTTGCTTTAATACCCGCTCTTTCAATGCCAGATAGAATTGGCTCATCATTACTTAACTTTATCCTGTATTCTTTACCGCCTTGCTTGACTAGAGCATTATACTCTTTTTTTTCGTAATGAATTGGATAATCTGGATCAGAAGAAAGATCTCTACTTACAGCTTCCATCTCGAAACGGATAAAGCGTTGAGGAATATTGAGTTTCTGAATATCTTTCTTCATAAAGGTGTAGAAGTTACCAGGACCACAGGCAAAGACAGAATACTGGGGCTCAAAAACATATTTCTTAATTATATCGGAAGTTATAAAACCATATTCATAACCATCAACTTTCTCATCAGATAACACGTGTACTACTTTGACTTTTGTCGTTTCCTTTTCAATTTCATCAAGTTCTTCTTTGAAATATATAGCTTCTCTATTTCTGCTTCCATAGATTAACAATAGATTGAAATCCTCGATTCCATCTCTTATTGCCTTAGCCATAGAAATAAAGGGAGTGACTCCACTTCCACCAGCAAGGGCGACAATAGTTTTATTATCCCTCAACTTATCATAATAGAAAGTACCCATTGGCGATGAAATCTGAAAGACATCTCCTATTTTTATGTTTTTATATAAATAAGGGGCAACAAAGCCATCTGGATAGTCTTCAATCATTATGGATATCTTTCCACTTAAAGCATCCTTTGGACTGGAACAAATGGAATATGGACGAGATGTATATACTTCTCCTATTATTGTCTTGATGGATATATAACTTCCTGCCTTAAAGAAGGGGAGGGGAGTAGAGTCTATGGATGAGAATACAAACTCCTTGGCATCATACCTTGGTATAATATCTTCAACCTTAACGTTGAGAATCAAAGGATGAAGACTCTGGGCTTTCTCAGAAATGGCATCAAAGTAAGAAATATCTTCACTACTGGAAGACTCTATTATTTCGTCTCTGTGTTTTCCTAGATTCTTAAATCCAAGCATATCCTTTAGTCTTGATTTACCAATTTTTATTAACTTACTCATTGTTCTTTGATCCTTTCCAAAGCAAAATCCACAATATCTTTACCTGCCAAATATGCAGAAGAGTATCCATCACCCTTAATTGTATCGCAGCCAATAGGATATAAGCCTGGGATAGAGTAATCTTTATCCATATTTAGGGTTCTTGCCACAACACTATCCCAATCTTCAGCTGCATGGCCATAAACAGAGCCCATGGGAGTGTTGAGATATCGAGAGAATGTCCAAGGAGTGGCTATTTCAACTTCCTCTATGTGTTTCGAAATATCTATAGATAATTTATCTTTCAATAGTGAAATAAAATATTCTCCCATCTTTGTTTTGACAGAATAATATTCTTCCTGTTTTAATCTTTCAAAGAAAACAGGATCAGCAAAAGCAGTAAAGGAAACGACGGTAGTTCCTTTAGGAGAGAATTCTGGATCTGCTACGTTATAACAAAGGAAGATCACAAAATCATTGAGAAAGATTTCATTACTTTGTTTTTTGTTGTTTCCTGAGAAGAATATGGAATAATCTTTAATGCCTAACTCATCTTTGTCTACATCAAGGCAGAAATATGCAGTAGAGAGGATTCCAGAATAGTTTCCTTTCCTGGCATTGAAGATCTTTTTTTGTCTTATATGAACCAAATCTTCCCGAATCATCTTTCCATAGATTATATCTTGTTTTATATCAGGGAAGACTAGAGGAGCATAGATATCTCCCTTGTTGGTCCTGATACCGATACACTTATTATCTTTGAAGAGGAACTCTTCTCCTTTGACACAATACCAGATTTCGCCTCCTAACTCTTGGTATCTTTTTAATATTAGAGAAGATAGATAATGGCTGGTATATTTTGGAATATATATTGGATTGGAAATATATTCGTAGAGCATGGAAGAGTAGTGCACAAAGTTGAGATGCTCAATATCAACACCTAAGTAGGACCAATAAAGAGAAAGAATTTCCTTTACTTTCCAAGGTATACCCAAGGCATCGAATACTTCCAAGACGGTATATGAACCGGAGATCAGCATTCCTGGATAATTCTTAATCAAATGAAGAACACTGTATTTTGTATTATCGGAAATATAAGAGAGGCCATTATGGATATCTTCCATAACTGAGAACAGGAGATTCAGTTTATCTTTTGAGCCTGGAACATATTCTTCAATTTTTTCTATGAACTTGGCTTTACCATTAGGCAGTGTAATGTCAAAAGACGTACCATCGGAATATTTTCCTATAGCTCTAAAACAATCTTTGATACTTATCCAAGGACATTGGATACCAAAGTCCTTGAATAATCTCACCAAACTTCCATCATGATCGTCAGAACCAAAACCACAAAGTTCATGTAGTGATGGTTCAATTTCAAATCTACCACGGACAAAGGATGTAGCGCATCCTCCTGGATAGTTGTTTTGTTCAATGATAAGAGTTCTTTTTCCTTTCTTAATTAATTCCATTGCAGCTATTAGACCTGAGTTACCAGCTCCAACTACAATGGCATCGTAGTCTTTCATAATGTTTCCTGCCTGATAATTAATCATAAAAATAGATTCATGGGTTTATCAATGACAAATAAAACAACTACATAAATTCAATATGTTTCATATTACTTTTATGTATATAATATATATTCTGTCAATTAGAACTATAATTAGTTTTAAACTATTAAGTATTCTTGTCGGTTACTAATTCTCCTCGGGTAATACCAATACTTCCTGGATTAAGGGTTTTTATACGAGTCAGAACTGGATGTATTTTGCCGAAAAACGCGGCAATGGATTTCCAATTCTGGTGGGTTAAGGTTTAACCATGAACTATAGTCCGGACATGTCTATCCTGGATCTACCTTCGTTTCTGTTGGCTTTGTTATGTTCAATGGCACCGGTGTTGATTAGCTGCTTCCTGTTCCTGCGTATTATCTTGATGGATCATCACTATTAATTTATTTTCGGTCTTTTCAAAATTGATCTTCGGCCAGAGAACCTTGTTGACCAATGTCAAGGATGAATACATCTGAATACATCTTACCGGCTTCCAGCAGATTCCTCTTCGTAGGAGTAAACACTTCCTATGCAAGTAAAGGATTCGACGATGAACTGAATTCCGTAATCGTCTTGAACGCCTTCTCCTTACGCCTATAGTCCTTAGCCCCTACCCTATCGTTCTCCAATTCCGTAGAGCTCAGAATGTCGGACTTTAAGGTCTGCCTTGAATAGAGTCCCAGCAGAGGATTTGTATCTGTAGAAGTCCTGGAGATGAACTCCGGCATGTCACCTCTAAATGAAGTTTCTCCACCTTTCAATATTGTTCCACTATTTAATAAATTGTAGTAATGTATTTCCATGATAAAAATTGATTACAAAGATGCCGATAACCTTAGCGATGCTCTAGATAACCTATACACAATCATTACCTTACTCCGCTCTCCTGAAGGCTGTCCTTGGGACAGGGTTCAGACCAATAAGACAGCAACACAGTCTCTTATCGATGAAAGCTATGAATACCTTGATGGAGTAATAAAAGGTAACATAGATAGTGAGAGAGAAGAAATCGGTGACGTCATGATAAACGTATTCATGAATCTTAGACTCCATGAAGAGCAGAATGACTTTAAACCTTATGAAGCTATTAATGAAGTTTGTCAGAAACTTATCAGAAGGCATCCTCATGTCTTTGGAGATGAGCATACAGATAATGTTGAAGGAGTTTTGACTCTTTGGAACAAGGTAAAGGAGAACGTAGAAGGTCATAAAGAAAAATCTGAAGACTTTTTTGAGCATATTCCTTCCTCACTCCCTCCTTTAGAGGCCAGCTATGAGATACAGAAAAAATTGAAAAAGGTTGGGTTTGATTGGAATGATGCCAATGGAGTAATAGATAAAGTATATGAAGAACTTCAGGAAGTTAAAGAAGCCATCGCTGAGAACAACCAAGATCACATTGAGGAAGAGATTGGAGATCTATTGTTTACAGTAGTTAACCTTTCAAGATTCCTGAAAGTAAGACCAAATGTTGCTTTATACAGGTGTAATGATAAAGTCAAAACTAGATTCCAGAAACTGTTTGATGCAGCAAGAGAAAAAGGTATTCCTCTTGATAAAGATCATGTTGATGAAATGAATCAGTTGTGGGATGAGATTAAGAGAGACGAAAAGAATGATTGAACAGAAAGGCCAACTGTATTTTGATCCTGAACTGACGGGGTTATCCAAGAAAGCCATCTCTGAGATGGTAAAAGAAAAGAACGAGGCACTCTACCCTATTGCCCTTAATCATTTCTTGTCTCTTATTCCATCTATCGAGAACATGGACTCTGGAGATATGCAATGGTTGAAGATGGAATACACTGTTCCTTATTTCATGGATCTATGCTTTAGGGCAAAGAATAAAGTATATGGAGTAATATTTGGCCAGGAGAAAGATAATAACGATATATACTTTCCTCTTGATTTGGATGTATCAATAAGAATATGCATCGAAAATGATATTATTCCTTCCGTACTTATCTTTGATAAAGATTTGAACATTCTTCCCCTTACTGATGATAAGTGGTGTCTTATAGATGCCAAGGCTTTATTCAGTGATAGAGAGATAAAAGCTGTCATTCCTGATTTGATGACAAATTCTTCAGATTTTGTTGCTATGGGAAAATGGGAAGAATTGAACAACGCTGTAATGGCCTATGTACAGGACTTAAGCGAAAAGCAAGGTATTACAAACCTACTTTATCAAAGTTATCCTGGTGTAGATCCTTCCATCTGCTGGATGGATAAAGAAGGGGTATTCAACTGGATGATGGTAAAGACCATGAAGGAGAATGAAGAAGAACCTTCTTTTGACCAATATATAATATCCAAACTAAAGGAAACCGGGGGAAAGGGACACCTTGCAAAGGTATTGCTTTCAAATCCAAACACCCAGGGTATTCTGCCTCGCGGTGAGGGTGTAGATATAAAAATGGAGATAGAAGACCTTAGTTAAGGCCTTCTACTCTATTTCTATAAGCATTGGGATACATATCTTTTGCATAATTCCAATAATACATGGCCTTCTCTATTTCTGAGATGCTATAGAAGAAATCACCGATTATAAGAGCATATTGGGCATTTCCATCAAATGTCTCTTTAATGAATGACTCCGGCTTTACCCTATACTCTCGTTTAGAAAATATATTAAAGGCTTTGTTTACCATAGAAATAAAGTTATTGCTTATACCTTCACTATCATAAAGCATCTCAAGGCTCTCAAGTATAAGCATTGATGTAGCATTGCCGTTTATAAGGGCAAAACAATAGTCATAGACAGGAAGACTTTCCTTCAAATCGGAAATCATCATAGAAGCTTCGTCGATTCGCCCAAGATCATTAAGAACCTTGAAATATTGGGTTTTGTCACTGGAATTCATTGCTTTATTCTGAAATAATACCAGGCCGGCACTATAAGCTTCCTCTTTGACACCCTTATATAAAAGAATCTTGAGAATTACAGGATTATTATCATCATACATCAAAACATATAGACGAGAAGAATCTACAGCCTTAACATAATTTCCTGTGTAATAAAGAGATATAGCATTGTAATATAAAGCTTCTTTCTCAAGTCCCTTTGAACTGATGATTTCATCGGAAAGCTGTAATACTTTCTCCCAATCCCCTTCTTTTGCTATTCTATCCAAATCGTTCTTGTTGCAAGAAACTAAAAAAAGAAAGGATGATATAATAAGAAGAAGTCTAATCATCCTTATCATATCATCCTCCAAATATAAAACAGGTTCCCGATAAGCCGAGTTCTGTTTATGTAATCATCTATCTAGCCTGGCAATTACTTACCAGATCAAGCGACCTACCCGTGGATATAGCCGGACAAGCCACCCACATACTTGGTCTTGCTCCCAGTGAGGTTTACCCTGCCTTATTTGTCACCAAATAAGCGGTAGTCTCTTACACTGCCTTTTCACCCTTACCTTTCGGCGGTATTCTTTCTGTTGCACTATCTGTAGCATTACTGCTCCTGGCCGTTAGCCAGCACTGTGTCCTATGGAGCCCGGACTTTCCTCTATATTTCAAGCGATTACTTCAGGAACCTGGAAAAAACTAGATCACATCATCAAAAGAGCTGTCATCTGATTCGAGGACATCATCGTTATCACCGTCAGAATAATCATCACTATCAATATTATCATTATTCTTAGCAGTAATTCTTGTTGCGTCGAAGTCATCGAATAGATAGTTCTTTTCTTCTTCAGCAGGAAGACCTTCCATGTAGTAAATCATTCTTGAGCAATATGGACATGTATCAATCTCATCATTATGCTGCTTGATCCTAAGATCAATGACAAACTGCATAGGAAGTACAGTATTACATCCCATACATACCTGACCATATACTGGAACAAGTCCTACTCCACCCTTTTTCTTGGCAATATTATAGAGCTTGTTGAAAGATTCATCAGAAACGGAATCACCCTTGATGGTTGTAATCTCTTCATCGATGACCTGGATTCTATTGTTGATTTCTTCAATCTTTCCATCAACTTCCATAGATTCCTTGTCATATTCACTCTGAAGAGTATTTACATGCTCTGTCATTTCAGCAACTCTCTTGCTGATTGATTCAATTTCGTCTTTCTTAGCTTTCTTCAGTTTTCTAAGCTGGTTGAAGTTGTCTTCAGCATCTTTGTGTTCTTTCTGAAGAGCTTCAAACTCTCTCTGTGAAGAAGCAAACTCAAATCTCTTCTGGCATTCTTGTGTCTTGGCAAAAGCATCATCATATTGGATTGAGATGGACTTTTCACTCTCTATAGCAGCATCAAGTTGAGCATTAAGTTCTTCAAGCCCTGTTTTGGCTTTATTAAGTTCAAGGGTATCTTTGCCCAACTTCTCTGGAATGATTTCCTTCTGCTTTTCCTGATCCAACTTCTCTGAAATCTTTTCCTGAAGTTTAATCAGGCAATCAAGCTTAGTATTGTTACTTGCCATTTATAAATATTCTCCTACCAAAAATCCATGTTAACGGATTTTTCTATCTTTATCTACTATAATTAGTTCCAGTCCTTCAACTGTCTACTTCTCTTAGGGTGTCTAAGACGTCTTAGAGCCTTGGCTTCAATCTGTCTGATTCTTTCTCTTGTTACATCGAAGTACAAACCTACCTCTTCAAGAGTAAGGGCATAACCGTCATCAAGACCGAATCTCATTCTCAAGACCTCCTGCTCTCTTTCAGGTAAGCCAGAAAGAAGCTCTCTGATCTTATCCTGCAGAAGCTTATAAGCAGTCTGGTTGGCAGGGTTTTCAGCATCCTTGTCCTCAATGAAGTCAGAAAGTACAGAATCCTCTTCCTCTCCGACAGGAGTTTCAAGGCTTATTGGTTCCCTTGCTACGCTCTTGACTGTCTTGACCTTGCTTTCAGGCCACTGAAGCTCATCGGCAATCTCTTTGTCGGTGGGTTCTCTACCAAGTGACTGCATCAATACTCTCGATACCCTTACAACCTTATTAATCTGTTCGATCATGTGTACAGGTACTCTGATAGTTCTTGCCTGGTCGGAAATACTACGGGTGATGGCCTGTCTGATCCACCATGTGGCATAAGTAGAGAACTTGAAGCCCTTGGCATATTCAAACTTCTCAACAGCCTTGATAAGACCGATGTTTCCTTCCTGTACAAGGTCAAAGAACTGTAATCCCCTGTTGGTATATTTCTTGGCAATAGAAACGACCAATCTGAGGTTTGCCTTGATAAGCCTGTCCTTGGCAAACTTAAGGATACGCTGTCCGTATTGAATGTTGTTTACATCTTCAATAACTTTTGATGTACTGCACTCAAAGGTACTCTCAATGTTTCTAAGCTTCTTTTCAGTAAGCTGCAATTCTTTGATGAGATCCTTGATAGTCTCAACATCAAGCCCCAAGCTTTCCTCTATCATCTGAGCCTTTGATCTTGTTGCAAGGTCGCGTCCAAGCTGTCTCTGCTCTCTGACAGTGGAGATATGGAGCTTGGATTCGATATCAGCCTTCTTGGAGTTGCAGGCAAGAATGGTATCCTTTGCCTTGACAAAGGTATCAGTCAGATCATCGATGTCTTCCTGCTGAAGCTCAATGGAACTGATCCAGTCGATTACAGGAATATAGTTATTGCTTTCCAAGATTTCGATTTCTTTCTCTGCATCCTTGAATCTCTTGGCCAAAGCAAGACCGATATTTGTATTTTCCTCCCTCAGCTTGTTATGGAACTTGTTTATTTCCTTCTCAAGATCCTGAGGCTTCATATCCTTGTGCTCTTCCCTGAACTTGGCATCACGTTCTGCTGCGTCTCTGGTAAGAGCAATATTTCTTTCCTCTTCTTCCTTCTTGATGTCAATCTGAGCCTGTCTATATTCCTTGATCAAAGAACGTCTGGAACAGTCTCTGCACCACTCTATCCAAGCTTCCCTTGTTTCAAAGTCCGCCCTCTTCTTTCCTTCATATCTTGGGCTTTTTTCATCAGGATGACCACCAAGCCTATTTAAAAGTTCCTCCCTCTTTTTCATAAGCTCAAGATTCATCTTAGGATCATCAGAAGCAAGAAGGACCTTGCTCTTCAATTCATTGTATTCTGTTATAGCCTTTGTAACTTCTTTTCCAAGAGCATCCTTATAGTTTGCGTTATAGCGTTTCTGGATAGAGAGGAACTCCTTGATTTCTTCAGGGCTAAGAGTCTCTTCACTCTCTTCATCAATCTTTTTGTTGATATGTTCGATGACTTTTGAGAAGAAAGAAATAAGTATTCCAGATTCCCTAATGACGGAATTTACAATCTGTGACCCCTTCTCCATCTGTTTTGCAAGTTCCACTTCCTGCTCACCAGTGAGGAGCTTTTCGTTTCCTATTTCCTTGAGATAGAGTCTAATAGGATCATCCTGGCTTGTATCATACTTATTTGAGCCCTGATGAGATGCACGATGCTCAGAAGTATGTTCGCTGAAAGAAGAAATATCTATGAACCTTTCACTGGTTTCGGCATCTTCATCAGTGCCTTTCCATTCATTCATATTATCTTCAGCGTATTCTTCTTCCTCTATTTCCTCTTCATCATCCTCATCATCGTCTTCATCATCATGTCTTTTCTTATCTTCATCATCAGAAAAGTCTACATCTTTCTCCAGCTCGTTGAGATCATCGGCTGTAGGTTCTTCATCTTCAAATTCATCAAAGTCATCATCAAGAGAAAGAGGCTCTTCAATGTCTACCTTACCTTCCAGTTCTTCCTGTGTAGGTTCTTCTTCATCATAGTCTGTGCCGTCTTCACTTTCTGTATAATGGACGTCAAATTCCTTTAATGCATCAATAATTTCTTCGTTGGAAAAACTCTTTCCTTCCTTAAAAGCTTTTTTTGCAGCAATGACGTCTACAAGGGAAACAAAACCCTTTTCTTTCTCCAGCTTAATTAGACTAAGTAGTAGATCACTTCTTTTGATGTCTTCAGCCATTTATTCCTCACTATTCACTTTGACTAAGAGAAGCTTACTTCTCAATTCTTTAATTGATATATCCAGCTTGACTTTTCTCTCCAACAAATCCTGAACCTCATCAGGATCCAATGTGCCGCTAAGTTTCAGCTGGGTGGTTAATACATCCCTTTTCTTTTCCATGGATCTCAACCTGATTCTATCTATTGCTTCATCAAGGGCTCCTTCCTGCAGTTTGCCATATTCATCTAAGGCAAATGATGTGGAGACCATACTTCTTAATTCAGGATCACCCAAATAAGTCAAGAAAAGTTCATTAGATTCGACTCCATCTCTCATGGCATTTTCCATTGCCACATATAGCTTCTGCGCATCCCTGTCTTCAAGGTCGCCAAAGGAAAGCTTAGAACGATATATTCTGAAAATAGACCTATGATTTGCCAGATAGAGCAAGGCAAAAAGATCTATAGAGATTCTTCTCTCTCTTTCCTTATTATCAGCTGCTTCTTCTTCCCCGCCTTCAACACTTTTTCCAGTGGTTCTGGCCTTGTTCAGATCCTCCTTAATGGTTTCGTCCGATACACCCAGTATAGATGAAAGAGACAAAATATAACTATCTCTCTCAACCTCACTACTGCATCCGGCAAGATACTCGGAAAGAGATTTAAGAAAATCCACTTTTCCTCTGGCAGTCTTTATATCATAACGATTTAAGTTGGTTTGCACAAGATAGTCAAAGCCAGAAACATAGGGCTCAAACTCGTTTTTGACCCCTTCTTCTCCATCTCTTTCCAGAAGCTCGGAGGCATCCTTTGCAGTAGTGAGCTTATGTACTCTCTGCTCAAATCCATTTCTGTTTATGATCAACAGAGCTCTTTCTGTTGATTTCTGTCCAGCAGCATCACTATCAAAGAGGATATTGAACACTTGGTTGTTTGGATACCATTTCTTGATGTTTGCACATTGCTCATTTGTAAAGGATGTACCCAGGGAGGCTATGGCACTGGTGTATCCAGCCTGATGCATTGCAACTACATCGAAGTTTCCCTCACAGAGAATAGGACCTATTTTACCTTCAGCAATAGTATTCTTTGCTTCATATAAGCCAAAATAGTTCTCCTTTTTCTGATAAATGGTAGTCTCAGGACTGTTTATGTATTTAGGGGCCCTTTCGTCTCCTGTCAAATCACGGCCAGAGAAGGCAATTGTCCTACCTTGCCTATCGCGTATGGGGAACATGAGTCTACTACGAAACAGAGGCCATTTATCACTCTTTTGGGAGAAAAGTCCACTTTGATTCAGAAATGTTGGACTATATCCCTTTCCAGACAAGAAGGAATAGAGCCAATCCTTATTGGATGGAGCATAACCCAGGTGGAAAAGTTCAATCATTTCAGAGCTCACATTTCTTTTCTTAAGATACTCCCTGGCCTTTTCTCCCTCTTTTGAGTTTAGCAATAGATAGTGGAAGGTGTTTGAAAGCCGTGAATACAAATCATAGAGATTTTCCTTCTCTTCCCTTCTCTTCTTGGCCTCATCTTTATTGTATGTGTCTGATACTTCCTCCAACTCAACACCGGCTTTTTTGGCAAGCATTTCAACAGCAGATGAAAAGTCCACACCTTCTTTTTTCATTACAAGAGAGAAGATATCGCCAGATTCATGGCAGCCGAAGCAATAGAATGTTCCTCTTGCATCGTCTAGTTTGCAAGAGGGTGTTCTTTCATTTCCTCCTCCATGAAATGGACACTTCACCCACTTGGATCCTCCCTTGTTTTCAATGAAGGCATAGTTCTGCATCACATCGGAGATAGTAACTCTACTTCGAATATTATCAATGGTTTTATCTGTAAAACGAGGCATAAGACTTCACTATATATATAACAGAAAAATTCGGAAAAACAAAAAGAAAATATTAAATATGTTTCTTTTTCTTCATTTTCACAAAAGGAATATTCCTATTGCCCTGCTGCAGCATTTCATCAATTTCTTCTTTGCTTACAATGCATCCCTTGCCGATTCCGGGACAGCTTTTCTTCTCGCTTTCCCAATTGGCTCTGTTTTCTACTATACTGGGCCAAAAAGGATATGTCCTGCACTGCAGAGGTCTACCGTTATATATAGAGCAACCTTTATCTGATAGGAATATACAGTCGTAATTGTCTTTTTCTTTCAGAGAAACCATATAATACAAGCCGTAATCTACGTCTCTTGTATAGAGTGCCAGGAACTCTTCTTTGGGTATCGATAAAGCTTCACTGGCATTTTCAATATCTTTCTCAGAAAGAAAAACATACCCAGGCTCAGAAGAGCAACAATATCTGCATCTTTGACATTCAAAGGAAAGACCTGAATCGTAGAACATGGTTAACTCCCAAAAATAAAAAAGCCCCCTAGTATAAGGAGGCATGTTGGAGAGAGAAGGATTCGGACCTTCGAAGGCATAGCCAACAGATTTACAGTCTGCCCCCTTTGACCGCTCGGGAACCTCTCCAATCAACATGACTATTAAACGAAAAAACGAGGTGTTTAGTCAATAGAAATTTGATAAAAAAAAGAGCTCTAGCCTGCCTAAAGCTCTTTATTCTCAATACAGAAAAGAGTTATTTGGAAAAAAATCTTTCTGTAATCACTCTTGCGAAGGGTTTTGGAAGGAATCCTGTAACATCCACACCATATTTTATGAACTCTTTAATGCTGGAAGACCTTGTTGAAATGTTCTCCCTTGATGCAGATAGATAAATGGTCTCCACTTCACTTTCAATGAATTTGTTGTTTCTCTCCAAGTCAGATTCATATCTGAAGTCTTCTTCATCCCTCAGACCTTTAACAATCCATTGGGCTCCAAGTTCCTTTGCATGGGTCACAACAAGACCCTTTATAAGACAAACTTCCACATTGGGAAGGTCTTTTACACTTTCCTTTACAAGTGCGATCCTCTCATCTGGTGTAAAAAGCGGCGTCTTACTGCTATTGACTCCTACAGCTACATATACTTTGTCAAAGAGAATAGCAGCCCTTTTGACAATATCCAAATGACCGTTGGTCATTGGATCGAATGAACCGGGAAATACTGCAGTCTTCACACTTTTAGTCCTTCTACGTAATCCTTCATCTTCAAGGAATCTTCTTTATTCTCTACTTCGATTCTTTTTATGATGGTGTAGTTGCCATCTTCATTCTTCTGACATACACCAAATGCACCGGAACCGATATAACTGATACACTGATTCTCTTTCAACACTTCCTTTTCCTTAATGGAAGAAAGCATACAATCGAAATGAATGTATTCTCCGCCCACAAAGAAGGAATCGGCGATCAAGTCTATTTTCTCTCCACAATAAGGACAGATAGGATGTGGTTCTGACACGACTTTTGGAAGAGGAACATCCAAAGATGAGTGGTATGATCTCTTTAAAGGGACTCCTGCAACTTGGGAGAGAGTCGAGAAACCGCTGATAGGCTGCTTACCTTGTCTTCCTCCCTTCTTTGCTTTTTCACTCTTTTGAGGCCTATTCTGCTTCTTTGAGTTCCTCTGTTGAGCTTGTTTTGCACTCTTTTTATTTGGTTTTTTAGTATATTGGTTTTCCATTTTCACCTCAGAAACTATATTTTGCACCGATTGTAAGATTGGGGACAACCTTTACATCCGAATTGGATTTGAACATGACACCTGCTTCACCAAAGATGGAAAGATTATCTATCAACTCAACCTCATAACCAATGCCGGCACCTAGGATTAGACCTGTGGGCTTATCTCCCAAGCCTATTGATAATCCAGCCTCTCCAAAGACATATAGTCCCTCTGGATTTGGAAAATTGTACTTGATATATCCCATTACAGGAATGTATCCAGCAAAATCGTATCCAACTTTAATTCCAGCACCGAATCTACTATTGATTTGGTATTCACCTCTTACTTCCAGGCCAAATACAAATGGATTATTATCTGAGAAATCAAAATCAGACTTAAGAGTAACTCCAAGTGATATCTTGGATAGTGTCTTTCCTGCAGTTGTCAAAGGTTCAACCTTGATGATTTCGCTTTCTTCCTTTGCCTCTTCTTGAGTTGTCTCTTCTGGAACAACTGGCGTTTCTACATCTATTCCACTTTCTTCAACCATAGCTATAGGCATAGGAGTATAAGAAAGTATGAGTTTCTCCAGTTCATCAAGGGCAACAACAATATAATCCTCATCCACTTCAGGATACGTAAGCTTGATGCCATCTGATTCCAAAGAATAAGTAACATATTTGCTTTCTTCAGGGTAATTGGCCTTTAATACTTCAATGGCATATGCTATTTCTTCCCCGGAGAAAGGCTGGTCGGATGTAATGAAGGCACCAGTTTCATCTGCTTCAATATATACTTTCTTTCCAAAGAGTTGATACTCCTTACTATATTTATTGGTGCTTTCTTCAAAAGAAAGAAGTATATCCCTAAGTTTAAAGAGATTGGTATAAACTTCTTCCTTATTGCTGCCAAAGAAACCATCAGCATAAGACAATTCAAGGACTTCACCATCATAGCTATAAGAGACGGCATCATATACAACTGGGTAAACCTCAACGACTTTATCAAGGAGAGCAGAAATAAACTGAATCGAAGGATTAGACTGGAGAAATCTAAATATAGCCTTATCTGGATATACTTTAAACTCTACATTATATCCAGCATAAGAATAACTATCACTAAGGATGGCGCCTCTGTCATCAGAAGCGTCTTTAATATTTGAAGGTCCTTCATAATTCTCTGGCTCAAAAGATGCAGCAGGAGATGGCTCCATTTCAACTGTTTCCAGTTCAGATTTATTCTCAATTACTTCTACATTGGAAACAACTGCATCTAAATTGGATGCAAATACAGGAGGAACTGGAACAACTGCTTCAGTAGTAGGTCTTGGAGAAACCTCTACTATTTCTTCTTTTTCTTCAGGTTTATTTTGAGTTTTTATTAAGCTCATTGATACTTCTTCTGATGGAGAAGGTTTTTCAACTATTTCTTCGCTTACAGTAGTATACATTTCCTTACCATTTACAGGTACAGGAACAGATACTATGGAATTACCGGAATTAGCACCACTCTGAGCAACTGCATTCATATTTACCAAAGCTGAAGGATTAGCAGCAAGTTTATCTTCGCTTTCTTTTTTCTTACAGGAAGATAGGGTCATCAGCAGCAAAAAAACAACAAATACGACAGATAAAACCTTAAGTAAATTCTTTTTAGATTTCATGAACACCTCTTATGTATTCTTATAAACAAATAATAATTGCAGAAGTGACATTATACAATCCAAGTTTATTTCAATACACTTATTTTACACAGAAAAAAGGGCTGGTCTCCCAGCCCTTTATGTCATTCCAAATCTGATTAGAATGTGATCTTAGCACCAACTGCAACGCCAGGAACAACCTGAACCTTATCAGCTGCGAATATGAATTCAGCACCAGCTTCTCCGAATACAGAGATAGAATCTGTAAGAGCATGTTCATATCCGAGGTCTGCACCAAGAACGAACTGATTTCCGCGGTTATCAAGACCGATTCTTCCACCGACATCAGCCTTTACATAGAGACCTTCGATTGGGAGGTTATACTTTCCGAATACCTTGACTGGAACATAACCATCAAGATCAAAACCAACACTAAATCCAGCAGAGAAGTTAGATGTGAAATCATAACCGAATCTACCTTCGAATGTAGCATAGAATGATGGATCGTAAGCACTGTTAATCTTAGCAACACCTGCAACACTAGCAGAGAACTTATTGATTGTCTCGACAGCCTTTGGCTCTGGAGCAACAACTGGTGCTGCAACTGGAGCTGGTTCTGGCTTAGCTTCTTCAACTGGAGCTTCTGCCTTTGGTGCTTCAGCAACTGGTGCTGGTTCTACAACTGGAGTTACTTCTACAACTGGAGCTACTACTTCAACAGGTGCTTCCACGACAACTGCTGGAGCTGCTGCAACTGCTGTTCCGAAGAGCTGATCAGCTGCCCACTTTGCATCGCTTTCAAGCTGCTTTACTGCTGCTACTACGAATGCATCGCTCTGTGCTGGGTATGTAACTGTTACGACTGAACCGTCGAAGGAGTACTGGCAAGCTGCTGCAACTGGATATGCCTGGACAAGAGCTGCTGCTACATAGTCTACGTCAGCCTTTGTAGCTCCCTCTGGAACTGTGATCTCTGCGTGGTCGCTGTATGCAACGACGTTGGCTGAGAGGCCGTGTGTAGAAATGATTGTTGAGAATACAGGTACTTCAACTGGAGCTGCTTCTTCAACTGGAGCTTCCTCGACAACTGCTGGAGCTTCTGCCTTGAACATCTCAGTGAATACACCGTCAATATATGTAGTTACAGCATCATTGAGGTATCCGAGAATAGATACTTTTTCTGTTGTACCGATTGCTGGATAGTCAACAACAAGAGTTCCTTCCTCTGGGATTGAATATGTAACATATGGTACATACTGAGGGAAGAGGCTAGCTGCAACTGCAACAGCAGCATCGATATCAGACTTGTAGATATATTCAGCTGGGTATGTGATGACAGCTTCTGTATCAGTCATTTCGACCTTAGCTTCAGCAAGTCCTCTGTAGCTATACCAAGCAACGATATCTCCGTTTTCCTTAACTGTGAAAGATTTGTCTTCAACAACTGGAGCTTCTTCGACAACAGGAGCTTCAACTGGAGCTTCTTCAGCAACTTCTGCCTTTGCAGGTGTTCCGAAAATCTGATCAGCAGCCCACTTGACGTCCTTTTCGACCTGAGCAACAACTGCTACGATAACGGCATCGGCCTGTGCTGGGTAGCTGAGGTTGAGCTTGTCGCCGTCAAGAGAGTATGTAACTGCAGCTGCTTCTGGATAAGCCTTTACGAAAGCTTCTGCAATCATCTTGATATCATTTGCAGTTGTACCGGCTGGGAGAGTGATAACAGCGTGATCGGAGTATGCTTCTACGTTAGCAGACAATCCGTATGCGCTGATAATTGTGGAGAATACAGGAACATCGATTACTGGTTCTTCAGCAACAGGAGCTTCTGCCACTGGTTCCTCTACGACCACTGGTTCCTCAACAACTGCAGGAGTTTCGACTACTGCCGGCTCCTCAGCCTTTGGGGTCTCTACAACTGGTTCAACAACAGGTTCTACAACTGGCTCAACAACAGGAGCCGGTTCCGGAGCAGTCACAACAGGTGTCTCAACCTTTTCCTGAGCTGTAGTGACTGGAGCAGTGGTAGCTGGAGCTGTAGTAGTTGTAGTTGTAGTTGTTGTAGGTGTTGTATCAGCCTTCTTACTGCAGACAGTAAAGCTGAAAAGTACAGCAACTACGAGAAGAGCTACGATAGCCCACTTTCCAAAACTCTTTCTTTTCATTTGTCGCCATCCTTATTTCCCATTTTTCATGAGAACTCTTAATGTTTTTTGATTCAAAACGACTCTGCCAGATAATTCCAGCCAAGTAGAGACATGCAATAAAGTATAGGTCTCAACAATTCCAACTCTCCCTCAAGGAAGAAAACTTTATTGCAGAAGTCCACTACAATAAAGAAGAATACACTATTCACCAACGATTATGGCACATAAAGCAAAAAACGTGAAATGAAATTCTAATCTATTTTTGCTTTTTATCCCTCATTTATGGTGTAGTTTTTGTGTAGTCTAACAGAGAAAACACTAAAAGGGATGAAAGTTACAATAATAAGTAAAAAAACACAAATATTTCATGTAACCATTCATCTTTTTCAAATTCATAAAAAAAACCCTCCACCTGAAAAGCGAAGGGAAACAAAGAAATGTTTTAGACTCAGCCGTTCTTTCTGACAATGAGTTCCTTGACCTTTGCAGCCTTTCCTACTCTTGAGCGGAGATAGTAGAGCTTAGCTCTTCTGACACGGCCTCTTCTTAGAACTTCAATCTTCTCAATTCTTGGTGAGTGGACAGGGAAAATCTTTTCGACTCCAACACCGTAGCTGATCTTTCTGACTGTGAAAGTCTTTCTGATACCGCTGTTGTTCTTGGCAATTACGATACCTTCGAAAGCCTGGATTCTTTCTGTTGTTCCTTCAACAATCTTGAAGAAAACCTTAACTGTATCACCAACGCTGAAATTTTCAGCATTCTCTTTGATCTGCTTAGCTTCAATCGCTCTAATGATGTCCATAATCATCGTCCTCTACTTTACTAATAATTTTCAATAAATTCTGTCGCTCCTTTATGCTGAGAGAGGCATGCGAGAGCAGATCTGGCCGGTTGAGCAGTGTTTTTTCCAGCCGTTTGCAATCGCGCCATTCGGTAATATGGCGATGATTGCCTGATAATAATACACTAGGCACATCTTTATTGCAATAGGTTCCAGGCCTAGTATATTGGGGATATTCCAAAAGTCCTGAGTTAAAACTCTCATCCTCAAGGCTTTCACTTGTTATTACACCGTCAATAAGTCTGAAAACAGCATCTATTATTACTATAGAAGATGTCTCCCCTGATGAAAGCACATAATCCCCTATTGTGATTTCATCAGTCACAAACTCATCGATTACTCTTTGATCTATACCTTCATAGTGACCGCAGATAAAAAAGAGTTCGCTTTCCTTGGATAACTCCGAAGCATATTTTTCTGTAAACACTTTGCCGCTTGGTGTAGGAAACACTACTCTCTTTCCCTTTGCAGAGTAATCTGAGAGGGCCTTGGATAAAGGCTCAGGCATGATCACCATACCCGCCCCTCCTCCAAAGGGTTCATCATCAGCCTTTTTATGCACTCCTGATGCATAATCACGGAAATTGACTATTTTGTATTGGATAATCCCTTTTTCAACTGCTCTTTTCATAATGGAGGATTTGAAAAAAGGCTCAACCAGTTCAGGAAAAAGAGTAAAAATAGTAATCTTCATCTCTATTCCAACAAATATGGAGCATCAAGCACCAAGGTATTTCCATCAACATCGATGGAGCTGACATAGACAGGAAGATTAGGTACCAAGTAGAGTTTTCCATCACTATCTTTTCTTACAGACAGCAATAGAGCCTGGGCTCCCTCGATAGTATCTTCGACCACCCCTACCCTTTTTCCGTCAACCAAGACTTCCATACCATATAGATCCGCTATATAATACTCGCCCTTCTTAAGCTTCGGAGCATTTTCCCTTGGAATATAGAGAATTGACTGGGACAGGGTCCTGGATTTTTCAGGAGTATAATAATCCTTGAAACGCATTAGAAAGAGTTCGCCATCGACTCTGACGGAGTCTACTACAAGACTAAGCTCCCTGCCGTCCTTAGTAGTAACCTTACAGGTTTCAAGCTTTTTAAGGTGTCTATACTCACCGGAAAGGGAATATATTCTCAAAAAACCATCCACACCATGGGTTTTACCTACTTTTGCCGATGCAAGGAGCAATGCTTTCATTAGTCAAGAATCTCCAAAGTGGCGCGCTTACCGTCGCGGGTTGCAGATGCAGAAAGGATAGTCCTTATTGCTTTTGCAATACGTCCCTGCTTGCCGATCACTTTACCTACGTCCTCCTGAGCGACTTTAAGCTCAAGAATTGTAGACTTTTCGCCTTCAATAACATTGACACTCACTTCATCTGGAGCGTCAACAAGGCTCTTGACCACAAACTCTACTAATTCCTTTTCCATCTCGACTCCTTTCAGGGATTAATCAGCCCTGCTTTCTGTCGAGTGAAATTCCTTTTCCATTGAGAAGGCTCTTAACTGTAGGTGTAACTACAACACCCTTAGAAATCCATGCCTTTATTTTGGCGTCATCAAGTGTAACCTGATTTTCGCTCTCTACCGGGCGATATGAACCGACTTCATCGATTGTCTTTGAAGTTGCTGCGATTCTGTTGTCCTGCACTACGATCCTGTAATAAGGTCTCTTCTTTGTGCCCATTCTCTTGAGTCTCATTGTTGTGCTCACGGTTGTTCTCCTTATACTACATGAAGGCTCACATGCCAAATTGCTTCATCATTTGAGCCTGTAATTTCTTATTTCCAGCAAGCTTCTTCAACATCAGCTTGCTCTTTTCAAATTTCTTGAGAAGACGATTGACTTCAGCAACGCTTGTCCCGCTGCCTTTAGCGATTCTTTTTCTTCTTGAAGGGCCGATTATCCTATAGTTCGATCTCTCAAACTTTGTCATGGATCTGATTATGGCCTTTTCCTTTTCAAGTTCCTTAAGATTGATATCATCTTCGGAAATATTGCCTTTCGCCCCCGGTATCATTTCAATGAGCTTGTCTACACTGCCCATTTTGTTCATGTTATCAAGCTGATCCAAATAATCCTGGAGATCAAAGGTATTCTTCTCCATCTTCTTCTGGAGTTTTTCAGCTTCCTTCTGATCAAAAGCTTCCTGTGCCTTTTCTACAAGTGATACTACGTCACCCATTCCGAGGATTCTGGAAGCGATTCTTTCAGGATGGAAGGGGTCCAAGTCCTCCATCTTCTCACCGACACCGATGAACTTGATAGGTTTGCCTACGACGCTTCTGAGGGAAAGGGCGGCACCACCACGGGTATCGGAATCGAACTTTGTGAGAATTACACCTGTAATTCCGACCTTTTCATCAAACTCTTTGGCGATGTCGACTGCACTTTGACCTGTCATTGCATCGGCTACAAACAAACATTCATCAGGTCTGGATACTTTGGCGACTCTCTGAATCTCCTCCATAAGTTCCTGATCAAGGTGCATACGGCCAGAGGTATCGATGATTACTGTATCGAACATTTCCCTCTTCGCCTTGTCGATGGCTTTTTCAGCGACTTTTGCAGGATCCTTTTCACCTGGAATGACGAAGACCGGCACCCCAACCTTTTCACCAAGGACCTGGAGCTGTGTAATGGCGGCAGGACGGACAAGGTCGGCTGCAACCATCATGACCTTTCTTCCGTCTTTCTTAAGTCTATATGCAAGTTTATGGGACGCTGTGGTCTTACCTGAACCCTGAAGACCCATCATCAGGATTACAGTGGTTGCGTCCTTACCCTTGAGCTTGAGTTTTGTCTCATCTTCGCTGGAACCAAGAAGAGAGACCATCTTGTCATAGACGATCTTTGTAAACTGCTGTCCAGGATTGACAGAGTTCAATACCTTCTCACCCAAGGCCTCATCAATGGTTGAATTGACAAAACGTCTGACAACTCTAAGATTAACATCCGCATCAAGGAGGGCTTCCTTGATTTCTTCTACTGCATCTCTTATGTTCTTTTCCGAAATCTTTCCCTTACCGGAGAGATTTCTCATTATACCTGTGAACTTACTACTAATACTGTCAAACATTTCGTCTTCCGAAAAATAAACTCCAAGTAAAACTTATACAGTAAAACTGTATTGTTGGTCAACGTACAAGTTCAGAGAGAAGTTACTCTTTTCGCCTTCCCTCCTCATCAAATTCGACGCTCTCACCTTCGTCGTTGATAATTCTAGGTTGTCCTGAGATGGAAGCGATTCTATAGCTTACAGCCGTAGATACGCCAGGCTCCATCTGGGATACACCAAGCATTGTATCTCCACCGGTGACAGTGTGTATGTTATGGGTAATGATGATGAATTGGCTGTCTCTTGCAAAATCCTGAAGAACATCAAGGAAATACCCGATATTCCTATCGTCCAGGGCGGCATCAATCTCGTCCAGGATACAGAAAGGAGATGGCTTTACCTGATAGGTTGCAAAAAGAAGAGCAACGGCAGTCATACTTCTTTCTCCACCTGATAAGAGAGACAAGGTGCTCATGTTCTTTCCTGGTGGCTGGGCCAGTATTTCTATACCTGAGTTAAGTACATCATCCGGGTCTGACAAGCTCAACTCAGCCCTTCCTCCGCCGAAGAGCCTCTTGAACATTGCCTGGAAGTTATCGCTGATCTCCTTGTAGGATTTGATGAACATGGTCTTGGATTTATCCAATATCTCACCCAAGACGCTTTCCATATCTTTTTTGGCGTTTTCATAGTCTTCCAGCTGCTTGGAATAAAATTTGTATTGGTCCTCGGCCTGGTCGAATTCATCCTTGGCGGTATGGTTGATGTTTCCAAGATTCTTTATCTCCTGATTCACAGCATCAAACTCTTTCTTCATTTCGCTTTCATCAGGCATATCATCTCGGATTCTATCTTCAAACTCCTTGAGGTTTCTTGCATAAGTATCATAGAAGTTGGAAAAGATATTCTTTATTTCGTTATCTATGGTCTCTGCATACATATTGTTTGTGGTAAATTCGTTTTCACACTTGTTTATGGCCTGAAGGAGCTCATCTTTTTCACGTCTCTTCTTATCCAGGTTCTGATATTTCTCTGCCAAAAGGGAGTTTATCTCCTCAAGCTGCCTGTTGAGATCGGCTATTTGGGCGATCTTGTCTTTCTTCTCCTGGTCCTTGTCCTTGATCTTTTCATTCATCTCATGGACACGACGTCTGGCTACATCGACGCTGGCCCTTTCGTCATCCAAGTCCATTTCCCTTTGGAGAATCTGGGAATTATATCTTTTTATGTTTTCCTTCTGATTCTCCACGGTGACTTTCAACGAGCCTATATGTTCCTTCAAAGAAGCTATATTTGTCTGTAGGGATATAACGTCACTTTCCCTACTCTCTATCTGTACTCTGGCACCTTCAATTATTCTCCTGTTTTCAGTGATTACACTTCTGGCTCCACTCTCCTTCTCCTCAATGTCCCTCTTTTTTGAAACCAGACCTTCAGGAGAGAGAATAGTATCGATGACAGGAGGAATTGAGGCTTTATACTCATTGAAGAGATTCTCAAGGCTGTCTACAGCACTCTTTAGTCTATTGAAGTCCTTTAAAGCGATTTCCGCCGAATAGTCTATGCCTTGGGGAAGACGGGAAACAAAGGAGGAGTGCTGGTCCAATTCGTCCAAAATGGAACGGATGGAGGATCTGAAAGAGTTCTCAGCCTTTTCCATTCTGTCTGCACTGTACTCAGTGCCGGTCTTTTCATCAACCTCCTGTATAAGGGATTCAATTACATTTCTCAAAGCGTCTGACAGATCTCTGAGTTCATTATCCAAATCAGCGTTACTCTCTTCGGCTTTCTTGATCTCATTGTTAAGTTTTCCTATTTCCTGCCTTGTTTCAAAGAGAGCGTTTTCAGTATATTTCAGCTGTTTTTCCTTCTCATCCAGACGGTCGATGTAATCCTCGAGATTCGAGTTGGCTTCCTCGGCATCAGCCTTGGTCCTTTCAATTTCATTTTGTATCTGATTGCACCTTGATTCGCTGTATGAAAGGGTCTCCAAATACTGCCTGTAGTTATCTTCATAGGCAGAAATTGTCTCTGTAATGCTGCTGACCAAAGCCTCAGCCTTACCTATGGATATTTCAAGGTTCTTGGATTTCTGTTGGAATTCAGATACTTCACCGCTGGATGATGTAATGACATCATCGTAGGTGGAAAGCTCTTCTTCAAGCTGGGCTTTTCTAGACTGTGCAGCATCCCTATCCTGAAGTCTCTTTTCCTTCAGTTTCAAGAACATATCAACACGGGAAAGCTTTATATCCACATCGAGATAGAAGGCCTTATCCTTCAGTTCCTGCCACTTCATGGCCTTTGCTGCCTGCACCCTCGTCCTTTCATAGGTGCGCTTTACTTCATTGACTGTTGCTGAAAGGGAGTTGATGTTCTCCTGGCTTTTCTCGATTCTATTCTGTGCTTCATTACACTTTGCCTTATATCTGCTTATGCCTGCAGCTTCTTCAAAGATATAACGTCTGTCTTCAGGCTTGTTGGAGAGTATCTGGTCGATTTTTCCCTGCTCGAGAATAGAGTAGGCGCTCTTTCCTACTCCTGTATCCATAAAGAGTTCCCTGATGTTCTTCAAAAGGCACCTTTGGCCATTCATGTAGTATTCACTTTCGCCTGTGCGATAAATACGACGTCTTATGACGATCTCAGGTACATCTGTCATAAGCTTATGGTCCTCGTTGTCTATGGTCAAAGTGACCTCGGCCATTTCCCTTGGTTTTCTGGTCTCTGTCCCGGCAAATATTACATCATCCATTCTTGAGGCCCTCAGAGTCTTTGTTGACTGCTCTCCAAGAACCCATTTTATTGAGTCCACAATGTTGGACTTGCCACAACCATTGGGGCCTAAGAGGGATGTAATGCCATCCGCAAAATCAATATGGGTTTTATCGGCAAAACTCTTGAATCCATTGATTTCAAGCGATTTGAGGAACATCTTTTCTCCTTTTCCCAAGTATTTAACAAGGCTTATCTTTTTTTTACAATCATCATTATATGCAAATAGAGTTATTTGAACAATTTGATAAATTGAAAGTAGTCTGCGGCACTGATGAGGCTGGAAGAGGGCCATTGGCTGGACCTGTGGTCGCTGCTGCGGTTATTCTCCCCAATGATTTTCCCATTGAAATATTGAATGATTCAAAGAAGATGAACCAAAAGGATAGAATAAAAGCAGAAAAGGTCATAAAGGAAAAGGCCGTAGCTTGGTCCGTGACAGCCGTAAGCCACAAGACCATAGATAAAATCAATATTCTCAACGCTTCTTTATTGGCCATGAAGAAGTGTTACGAGAAAATAAGGGACAAGGGGTTTGAAGTATCAATCCTTCTTTGTGACGGAAACAAGACGCCGGATGTAGATTGTCCGGTGGAGGCCATAGTCAAGGGTGACGGCAAGATTCCTGAAATTATGGCGGCTTCGATACTGGCAAAGAACCACAGGGACAGACTTATGGTGATGGCCCATGAAAAATGGCCCCAATATGGTTTCAACCGACATAATGGTTATCCCACCAAGGAACACTATGAGGCACTGGGAAAGTATGGCCCCTGCCCCATTCATAGGCTTTCTTTCAGGCTCACTGAAAAAAAAGAGGAAAGAGAAAAAGAACTTTTCTGAAAGCTGTTGACAGTTTTTCTTTATTAATCTAGTATCTCTGACGTAATGCGACTGTGGTATAATGGCTATTACCTCAGCCTTCCAAGCTGAAGATGCGGGTTCGATTCCCGTCGGTCGCTTAGCTCCGGTAAGGAGCATTTTTTTTGCTCAAATTCAGTTATTGATCATAGAATAATCGAGTAGGTAGTAATTAGCCCCCTCTCACACCACGTATCGTGTCCTTCGGCAATACACGGTTCAACTTTATATTAGTGTCGTGCGCCTTCTTCTGTCCTTGTAGTAATCCATACATGAGAGAAGTCCTCTTTTCTTTAGTATTCCCTCTAAATAATCTTCTTTCTTGACGCTGGTTCCAAGATTGTATAAAAGAAGCTGAGGAATCTTCTTTTCCAGAAGATTTAATCTCAGGCTTTTGATACATTCTTAGTAATTCTCTATGCCATAAGGATAAAAGTCGAAGGGAGCAGGAATATAAAGAATATACCTACGCTCGATATATTCAAGGGACAGGGGTTTTTCTGTATCGTTCAATGGATTTGATAGTACTTTCAACAGCAGCCTGTGTCTCCCTCAAAGCCCTGATTTCATTTCTTATCTGTATGCTTCTTTCAACGAGCTTCTTTTCAATGAGATCCACATCTTCCTTATCCAACAACATGGCTATATCCTTGATGGACATACCCATTTCCCTCAGATACCTGATGAGACCAAGTCTGCTGGTCTGATTTACGTCGTAATACCTATAGTTGGTATCTCTGTCTATATATACCAATTTCATCTTAGAGACGAAGGGGTGCAATAGATACATTATTGGCTTTCGCCATCTTTCCTAAGGGTATCAGCAATTTTTTTATCCATATAAAACTCTAAACTTACTTTAGACTTTTGACTACAAAAATCCCCTCCGGAGAGGGGAAATGCATATTGGATATCATGTATAGGATAATTATTTATGTTCTTCTTCGAATTTCTTCAGGAATTCGACAAGAGCTTCAACTCCATCCTTTGGCATGGCGTTGTAGATACTTGCCCTCAAGCCTCCTACACTCTTATGGCCCTTGAGGTTATCATAACCGGCAGCCTTTGTAGCAGCCACAACTTCTGCATCAAGCTCCTTGCTTTCTGTAACGAATGGAACATTCATCAAGGATCTGAACTCTTTTTCTACAGTTCCCTTGAACATGGAAGAGGAATCCAGGAAGTCATACATGACCTTGGCTTTGTCAAGGTTCTTCTGATGCATTACTTCCAGGCCGCCCATATCCTTCAGGTACTTGAATACTTTTCCGCAGCAATAGATGGCCCAGCAGTTAGGAGTATTGTACATACTTCCGTTATCTGCATGTGTCTTATACTGGAGATAAATAGGAAGATTATCCAGATCATCTCTGATCAAGTCTTCCCTTATGATCACGACTACCATACCGGCAGGTCCTACGTTCTTCTGGACACCGGCATAGATCAAACCATAATCGCTGACATTGCATGGCTTACTGAGGAACATGGAAGACTGGTCTGAAACCAGGATATGTCCCTTTGTATTAGGAAGCTTATTGTATGTAACGCCATGGATAGTTTCGTTTTCACAGATGTAGACATAGTCTGTATCTTCAGGAATATCCAGATCTGAACAATCAGGGACATAAGTATAGTTCTTGTCCTTGCTTGATGCAGCGACAATGACTTCACCGCACTTCTTTGCTTCTGCAATGGCTTTCTTTGACCATGCACCGGTTTCAATGTAGACAGCCTTTCCATTCTTCATAAGATTCATTGGAATCATGGAGAACTGGAGAGTAGCACCACCCTGGATGAAAAGGACTTTATAGTTGTCTGGAATGCCCATCAGGTCTCTAAGATCTTTTTCAGCATCATCGATAATCTGCTGATATACCTTGGATCTATGGCTCATCTCCATAACACACATACCGCTGCCGCGATAATTCATCATTTCATCTCTGATTTCTTCCAATACAGGTTCCGGCATCATTGCAGGGCCTGCAGAAAAATTATAGGTACGTCCATATTTCATAGTAACATTCCTCTCTTTAACTCTTGGTTGCAATTACTTTCTCACAAGTTTTGCATCTCTGCAACTATTCTTTTGCTTTCATTAGTATTTTTTGCAAAATTCTTTCAAATCATCAAAGTTTTTGGATAATCTTGCGTTATTCTTCGAGTTTTTTATTATGGTTATTATTTTGTCCACTTATTGAACTAATATTTCAATACATTTATGATATTGATGTATACGGAGGGCCATTATATGGGTGAGCGAGGAGAAGTCTTTTCAACAAAACTTGTGAAGAATGACAGAACTTATTTTTTCAATGTAAAAGAAAACGTCTACGGAGATCTTTATCTCAATATCGTGGAATCAAGACCAACTGATGTAGAAGGCAAGTTTCTTAGACAGTCTGTAATTGTATATCAGGAAGACTTGGGTGAATTCATCAACGAGTTCCAAAAGACTTTGGATTATGTAAAACTACACGGAACCAAGAGAGACCGCGGTAGGAGAAACTGATAGAGGGCGGCGGATGCCGCCTTTATTATTTATTATGGATATTTTTTTTGATAAATACGCAGATGCAATAATAGAGTGCGCCCTGAAGATCAAAGAAGGCGACGTATTGTCCATCAACACTGAAGAGGAAAACGGAGAGTTTGCAAAACTTCTGGCAGCCAAGGCCAAAGCAATCACAGGTAACGGCAGTTATATCCAGAGATTGGAGAAAGGAAGAATAGTGGAAAACTATGACTTCATGTCATCCTCCCCTCTGACAAAGGCTCCTACATGTTTTGTCTATATTCCTCTATTCAAGGCATTTCCAAAGCTTGAAGGAGACAGGGAATATGATGCAGCGGATCTTCAGTCCTTCAAGCTTCTTTCCGATCCCTTGGATAATCCTCCCCCCACCCTTCCCTTTGTAACCTGTCCTCTTCCGACAGATGACTGGGACCAGGTGTTGGATGAATATGGATCTTCATCCTCTTCCATACTCTACAATATCCTATCTTTGGAGAGGGATGACTTCATTTCATATCTCAAGAGGAAGGAAGAATCCGTCAGATATCTGGTTAAATTCTTCAATGGCCTGGATTTGGATAAGTGTAGAATTGCAGACGACGAAGGAACAGACCTGGAGTTTTCCTTCCTTAAAGGCTCTTCTTTCAACTCTTCATTCATTGAAACAGTCACAGAGAGGGTATTCTGCCCTACAATAACTTCCTCCGATATCTATAGGCTCATGGACCCCACATCCCTTACCGGATGGCTCAATATTTCAAAGCCTATTGTCCTATGGGGAGAAATAATAACCAATCTCTCGATCAGGTTTAACGGAGGAAAGATCGTTGAATACTCATCCAATCCAAAGGGAGAAGCGTTGATGGATCTATACCTGAGGCAAGATCCTCTCTCAGGAAGAGCCAGCATGATCACCCTCTCTGAAGTATCTTCACCTCTCTTTGATGAAGACATCACCTTGATACCTGAATATGACAGAATGCGTGCCATCTCAATAACGGTTGGAGGCCCTAAGGGAGAGGCTGTGAAGGAAGACGACATCAAAGGAACGGTGGATAGTCTCCTGTCTCTTTCCCTTCCTCTTGGAAGAGAGAGCACTGTCATTACAGCCCTTGATAAGGATGGAGAGGAAATAACCATTTATAGCGGCGGATATTTTATGGACGAGGAGGATGATAATGAATAAAAAACTATATGCAGATAGACTCTCCGACTTGGTGTTGAATCTCGGTGTCGCCCTAAAAAAAGGGGAACACCTGAATATCGCCGTTTCTCCAGACGCCTATTATTATGCCCAGAACATGGCAATAAAAGCCTATGAAATGGGAGCGGGATATGTAAATATAAGCGTCTCCGATCTCTTACTCGATAAATACAGGGCCTACTATCAGGAAAAGGAAGACCTTACATATATTCCATCCTTTATGAAAGAGTTCGTAAAAGAAGGGATCCAGGTCGGAATAAAGAATGTAAGGATTGAATGTAGGGATGAAAGGATAGGACTACCGGAACTGGATGACAACAAGTATCAGGCTCTTTCATCTTCTGTAAAAATCGCCAGAAGAGATTTGACAAAGCTATATATGGAGAACCACATCACTTGGTGTGTATGCTGTGCTCCTGGCAACAAGTGGGCGAAAGCTGTTTTGGGGGAGGATAAGACTGAGGAAGACTTGGCGGATATTCTCGCCTCCATTCTCCATATAGATACTCCGGATTATCTATCTTATTGGAAAAATGAAGACAAGAAAGTAAAAGAGAGAATCCAAAAGATCAATGACCTTGAAATCAAAACTCTTCATTTCAAGAGTAAGGAAACGAACTTTAGTGTAGGATTCAGAAAAGAGGCCAAGTTTGAAGGCTGCTCTTCATTGACTACAAAAGGTGAATGTTTCTATCCAAACTTCCCTACCCTTGAGATATTCAACACCCCGGACAAAGATACAGCCCAAGGCTATATCTCAACCACAAGACCTGTCAGCGTCATGGGAAACGAAACGGAGGGCGTCAAACTCTTCTTTGAAAACGGAAAGTGCATTAAGGCGGAAGCCAAGGTCGGTCAAGAAACAATGGACAACTACCTTGAAATCGATGAAGGCTCCTCAAGACTTGGAGAAATCGCCCTTGTAGATGATTCCTCCGCCATTTCAAGGATGGGCCTGGTCTTCGGATCCATACTTATCGATGAAAACGCTTCCTGTCATATTGCCCTTGGCTCAGGCTATACTTCGAATCTGGAAATCGGAGACAAGGACCCGAAAGACTATGGATGCAACATGAGTCTTGTCCATACGGATTTTATGGTTGGAAGTTCTGATATGCGTATTACCGCAACAACTTATAAAGGTGAAGAAGTACTTATAATGGATAAAGGAAACTTCGTATTCTAAGAGAGTATAAATGGCTGATCTGATGACCAGCCATTTTCTTAGTTCAATCCTGCAATAAGCCCAAGCCCTTTGAGAGTAAGAATAGGATCCAGTTCATCCAAACGGTCTATAAGGGTGGAAATGGTGGAGCTGAGACCACCGGTGGCCATAACAAAGAGTTTTTCCCCAAGCTCTTTCTCCGTCTTGTTGATTATTGTCTCGACAAGACCTGCATATCCTTCCATGATACCAGCCCTTATAGATTCCATGCTGTCACGGCCAAGAACTGAAGAAGGTACCTTAAGCTCTACCTGAGGCAGCTGGGCTGTGGATCCGAAGAGAGCGTTGACAGCTGTTACAAGACCGGGGGCGATGGCAACCCCCAGCACCTCACCCTTTGAAGAAACAGTGCTGAAAGTAAGGGCTGTACCGAAATCTATTACCATGACAGCACTGTCTTTATGGTGATGATGGCCATAAGCCATATTGCACAACAGGTCGGCCCCAAGCTCAGGTGGGATGGTATCCTTTACCAGTCCACTCTCAACACTATGGGTGACCATAATGGGATCGGTCTTAAAGATTCTCTTCATGTTCTTTTCAATGCTTCTGGTCAAGAAAGGAACAACAGAAGAAATAATGACCTTGTCCACCTTTTCTCTATCAACTCCCCTCTCATCGAAGAGAGAAGAGAAGATTACATAGTATTCATCACCGGTTTTCTTGGTATCGGTAAAGACTCTGAAGGGTTTATTCCAAACTCCATTGTCATAAGCGGCGACAACAATATTCGTGTTGCCAATATCAACAGCCACTGTCATTAGATTACAACAGCTCCTTTATATCCTTCGTAAGCTTTGTCTCTCTTTGCCTTTACATCTTCGTCAACCAAGTAGTCATCGAATCTTTCCATCTTATCGATGATACCTTTTGGAGTGAACTCGATGATTCTGTTTGCAAGAGAATCTACAAACTGATGGTCATGGGAATTGAAGAGAAGAACCCCTTTGAAATCAATAAGACCATTGTTAAGGGCCTGGATTGATTCAAGATCCAAGTGGGATGTAGGCTCATCGAAAATAAGACAGTTGTTTCCTTCAAGCATCATCTTGGCCAAAACGACTCTTACCCTCTCTCCTCCACTGAGGACGCCACAATCCTTCAAAGCCTCGTCACCTGTAAAGAGCATTCTTCCCAGGAAAGATCTGACATAGTTGTCATCATCCTCCTTGCTGAACTGCTGGAGATACTCCGTCATGTTTATGCCAGGACCAAACATCTTGGAGTTATCTTTTGGGAAATAACTGAGGGAAGTGGTTACACCCCAAGTATATGACCCTTCATCCGGTTCCATTTCACCACTGATGATCTGGAAAAGAACTGTCTTTGCATAGTGGTTGGGACCTACAAAAGCAACTTTATCACCAGGATTAATGGTTATGGAGAGATTATCGATGACCTTTTCACCTTCAATGGTCTTGGAAAGATTCTTTATCTCAAGAACGTTCTTTCCGATTTCCCTGTTAGGCTTGAATGCAACATATGGGAAGCGGCGTGAAGATGGCTTGATATCATCGATAGTGAGTTTATCAATAAGCTTCTTACGGCTTGTAGCCTGCTTTGCCTTTGCAACGTTGGAGCTGAAGCGCTGGATGAACTCCTTAAGTTCCGCAATCTTCTCTTCCCTTCTCTTCTTCTCATCCTTCATCTGCTTTGCAGCAAGCTGGGATGACATATACCAGAAGTCATAGTTACCTACATAGAGCTGGATACGGCCATAGTCGATATCACAGATATGGGTGCAGACAGTATTCAAGAAGTGTCTGTCATGGCTTACAACAATGACAGTATTGTTGAAGTCTTCAAGATAGTCTTCAAGCCAATGGATGGACTCAAGGTCAAGGTGGTTGGTAGGCTCGTCCAAAAGAAGAATATCTGGATTTCCAAAGAGTGCCTGGGCAAGAAGTACCCTTACCTTCAGGTTATCTTCGATTTCATTCATCTTCTTTTCATGAAGAGCTACAGGGATTCCAAGACCATCCAGCATCTGTGCAGCTGTCGCTTCAGCCTCCCAGCCACCAAGTTCACTGAACTCACCTTCAAGCTCCGCAGCCCTCAATCCATCTTCTTCAGAGAAATCATCTTTGGAATAGATGGCATCTCTTTCCTGCATGACGTCATAGAGATGTTTGAAACCCATGATTACAGTGTCGATTACTCTATAATCATTATATTTGAAGTGATCCTGCTTCAATGTAGCAAGTCTTTCACCGGGAGTGATTACAATCTCTCCTGAATCAGGTTCGATTTCACCTGAAAGAATCTTCAGGAAAGTTGATTTACCTGCACCGTTGGCACCGATGATGCCGTAGCAGTTACCTGGAGTAAATTTAAGGTTTACTTCAGGTAAACCTGGAGTAAATTTAAGGTTTACTTCCTTGAAAAGAACTTGTGTACCATAAGAAAGAGAAATGTTGGAAGCTGTAATCATTTGAACCTCTCAAGCAAAATGAAAGGGCAACTATTCGTTGCCCTTAACTTTAGTCCCTAGCAGAATCGAACTGCTATTTAGAGACTGAGAATCTCCCGTCCTAACCGTTAGACGAAGGGACCATGTAAACACTGGGATGGAGGGACTCGAACCCCCAAAGGCAGAACCAGAATCTGCAGTGTTACCGTTACACTACATCCCAATCACAATGACAAAAAGAAGATACAGGATTTGCCTCTTTGTTGCAATAGGTTTTGTAAAATTTCTTAAAAAGAGTTCAGTTCTTCTTGAACGCAGATACTCGGGCACTGGCAGTAAGTGTATCCTGATCTCTTTTTCCATCCATAAGATATCTATAAGCCAAGCCAGCTATCATGGCACCATTGTCAGTACAAAGCTTGAGAGATGGGAAGGTGACAGTGTATCCACTCTTTTCAAGGTTCTTCAACTCGCTTCTCAGCAATGAGTTGGCAGCGACACCACCACCGGCGCTTACCCTCTTTAGGCCTGTATCCTTCAATGCAAGCTTTACTCTCTTCATAAGAATACCCACAGCCTGTCTCTGGAAAGAGGCTGCAATGTTTTCAGGAGTATCAGGGCTGTCACCATTTCTGAACTGGTCTTTTTGGTTTATGACGGCAGTCTTGAGGCCAGAGTAGGACATATCATAAGGATGTTCTTTTCTATCAAGACTAGGACCAGGGAAAAGAAAGGCATTGCTGTCTCCACTCTTACTCAGTCTATCTATGACTACGCCCCCAGGGAAGCCAAGATCATAGAATTTGGCGACTTTATCGAAGGCTTCACCAATAGCATCATCTATAGTTGTTCCTAGAACATCTACATCGTCATATCCGTTGACTTTACAAATGACAGTATGCCCTCCTGACACCAGGACTCCAAGATATGGATACTCCAGAGGAGTTTCAATCTGGGATGCATAGAGATGGGCCCTTATATGATCGATACCTATATAAGGAATACCCAGAGTCTCTGCAAAATACTTACCGAAGTTCACCCCTACAAGAAGTGAGCCAAGGAGACCTGGTCTATTTGTTACGGCAACAGCAACAAGATCTTCATTCTTTATTCCTGCCTGCATGATTGCTGCGGCAACCACCTGCTCAATCCATTCAGTATGAAGACGTGAGGCAAGTTCAGGAACAACCCCTTGGTATGGCTTATGGAGCTCAATCTGGGTTGCAATAACATTGGACATTATCTCTCTGCCGTCTTTTACCACTGCAGCAGAGCATTCATCACAGCTAGTTTCAATACCTAATACAATCATAGATCATCTTCTTCCGGGTCCCATTCAATGTAGTCACCAAAAATAGAAAGAGTTGGATCGAAAAAGGCTCCTGATTCAAACATATAATCATATACCTTTTCATTCCATGGAATACCAATTTGAGGGCCCATAGTCTTGGACCTGGATATCAGCTCCTCTAGAGAGGCAAGATCTTCTTGTGTCATGGGAACCTGAGACAGGTCGATAATAATCTCTTCCATATTGTCCTCCCTTAAGAATATAGTACGAAATGTTTAAAAGTAAACAATTCCTATGGGATAATACCACAACTCTCATTATTGAAAAAGACTTAGAGCAAAATAAGACCGGGATAGATATCAAGGCCGATGAAAAATATTAACTGTTAAGAGTAAAGGGATAATCCGACTGACTGACAGAGTAAAGTCCCCCTAATTATTTCTGGATCTGAATATTTCTCCGTGTAAACCGGTGAATAAGTAGATAGAAAAAGAGAGCGGATGTTGTTTTACAACTTAACTGGTAACATTCTCCCCACCGATCCAGATCATATCCCATAATCTTTTCCAAACTTAACAGGTAATATAAGTCCGTTACAGGCGATTTAACAAATCTCGTTCCGGTTGGTCCAAGTTCATAAAAAACATTGCCTTTGCGTCTGTTTTTCCGTATAGTAATTGTGAACTTGAATGTTCCGTGTAGCGGCACGTAAAAGCTGTACTGCGCTTGGGCAGGGTAAGTACCAAGACAATTAGATGCTCGGAAGGGTATCCAGCCCTCATCGGGGATAACTGATGAGTCCACGCCGGGGACTTACGATTTCGGCGACTTTAGTTATCCGAAAGGATAGCCAGGTTGACAGCCAACATAAAACCGCTGCTTTTGAATTCATTGCCGGATAGCTTCTTGTTGTCCGGCATTTTTAGGAAAAGGAGACTCCAGCAAAGCCTGCTACCGCCATATCGGAATCCCCTACTGAAATCAAGCTTGTTGAGTTCTCTCCGGAACTTCTTAAATGACGACATTTCACTACATATCCAAGGCTCCTACGGGAGCCTGATTTATCATTCTCAATACCATCTAATACTTACAAGAAGATACGAAAAACGGATATTACCAGTTAAGTTGTAAATAGTTGCAGTGGAAAACAAGGTTTTTAGCAGAAGAATATTATCAGTTAAGTTGTCAAAGGTTGTATATTACCAATTTAGTTGTAAAAAACCATAATAAAAAAAGGCCCAAAACGGACCCTTTCTGCGTGGTTTTCAGGGAATATTACCAGTTAACTTTCAAAACAACAACAAACTCAAAAAAAATATAGCCAAAAAAGGGAATCGAACCCTTGACCTACACTTTACGAGGGTGTCGCTCTACCAACTGAGCTATTTTGGCGCTGACTTAGAATAACAAAAACAAATCTATTTTGCTACACTTTTTCTAACGAATTGAAGTTCTCCGCTTGTCAACCATATAATAGCACCACCAATTACGAAGGAAAGCAGACACCATACAATGGCTGCACCTTGAGGAAGCCCGGGGAACACCTGAGGAAGAGAGCCCAATACAAAGCCCATTATTACAGGGAATGTAATTGTAGGCCAGTTTTCCATAGCCTTCTTCAACAAACCTGCCAAAAGTACAATACCTATGACCAGTCCGATGCAAAGAGGAATAAGAGGAACAAAATCCAAGTTTGACAAATATGTAATGAGACTCTCATATAAGCCCAATACAACAAGCAAGTAACTGAAGGAAACACCTGGAAGAACAAAGCCGATGGATACTCCTATTCCACAGATAATCTGTAGAAGCACATTGCTTCCTCCAAGCTTGATCAAGCCCTCGGGAATCATAGAAATCATCAATACTATAATAATTCCAGGAATAGCAAAGAATAATCTGGGCCAGTTCTTTTTATTGACCTGGCTCTTCCTGATTATCATGGGGACGGAGCCAAGAATAGCACCCAAAAAGAAATACATTACTATGATGTAGAAGTTATTCAATAAATACTTCAACAAAGGAGAGGCGCTTAAAGCTCCGATCAATCCTGAGCAGCCTGCCAGAAGAAGAAAGACAAAGGCTTTCTTAAAGTTCTTTGACAATAGTTCAGGTACGGCGGATATAATCCTATCATAAATGCCAAGCACCATCGCCATGGAACCACCACTTACACCTGGAACAGTCATGGTGGCTCCGATTACATATGATTTCAATACAGTAGTCAGTTTATCTTTTGTTTTATCTTTCACGTGCTCATTATGAAGATAAAACAACGTAAAAACTAGTCTATTGTCTGTTTTTTGTTATTTTCGAAACAATTTTTTTTGTTTGTGGAATACTGAATATAAGAGTAACCACAACACAAATAAAGAGAACAACGGTAATGGGACTTGAAAACAGATATGATAGTTTATGTTCTTCACTCTCCAGAAGAGACACTGTACGTCTAAAGTTACTGTCCATCATGCCTCCAAGCACTATGGCCAGAACCATTGGTGCCGTAGGATAATCATGCTTCTTCATAACATATCCCAAGAGACCGAAAAGGAACATCAATACAACATCAAAGACTCTGTTATTGCAGGCAAAACTTCCAATTACACAAAGAACAGTGACGATAGGAAGCAATATCCTCTTTGGAACGAGAATCAATTTACTTAACCGGGGAGCAATCACAAGCCCTAGGAACAAAAGGAATATACAACCCAAAAAGCCTCCTGCAAGAACTGAGGCGAACAACGAAGGCTGGGTCTTTATGAACAATGGGCCAGGCTGAAGACCATGAACAATAAAGACACTCAAAATGATTGCAGTGACGGCATCCCCCGGTACAGCCAAAGTAAGCATAGGGATCAAGGCACCACCAATGCAGGCGTTGTTGCTGCTTTCACTGGCTACAATACCCTCCACTGCACCCTCACCGAAGGGCTGGGAAGGATTCTTGACGATTTTTTCAGCTGTGGAATATGCAATGAAGGAAGCAACTGGTCCTCCAGCTCCTGGTAGAGCCCCGATAAAGGTTCCTATGGCAGAGTATAATAAAGAATGGGGAAAATGCTTTAGCATATCTGAAATCTTAATCTTTTCCTTCTTTATCTCGCTGACTTCGGCACCCATCTTTCCTTCTGCTATGGATAATATGACCTCTGTCATACCAAATAGACCTACAAGAGCAGGAACAACATTTATCCCTCCCTGTAGACTCCTTATTCCAAGAGTTAGACGTGGTCTTCCCATAACACTGTCCATACCGATCGTTGCAATAAACAAGCCAATGGCAGCACTTACCAATCCCTTGGAGAATGACTTGCTGGTCAAGCTTCCTACAGCAAGTAAGCCGAAGAAGGAAAGAAGGAAATAATCCACAGGATGGAACTTCAGGGCTATCATGGAAATAGGGCCTGAAAGAAGAGCCAAGGCCACAAAGCCGAATACAGAACCAATGAAGGAGTAGAATGTGGCATACTTCAAAGCCTTATTGGCCTCTCCCCTTTTACTCAAGGGATAACCATCAAAGGCTGTAACTACACTACTGGGTGCACCTGGAATATTAATTAGTATTGCAGATAATGCTCCTGAGAATACTCCTACTACATACAAGCCCATTATAGTGGCCATGGCATCTGAAGCACTCCAGGAATATGTAACGGAAACAAGGAGCGCTGTAGCCATTGTTACAGACAGCCCCGGAATGGCTCCAATAAATAGGCCCAGTACGGAGCCCAGGAGAACAAGAAGAATAAATCTGAAGTCAGCAAAATATGATATAAGCATTGAAAAGTTCATACTATTCTCCTTACAGCCCTATGTACCAGAAGATCTTTCCCTTAGGCAGCATTACAGACAGATACTTACCAAAGAGAAGATAAATTACAATTGCAGAAACAATTGAAACCAAAGCAATGAACCACCATCTCCTCTCTCCCAGAAGAAGCATCAAAGAAACAAGAATAAGGATAGTGGAAAGGATAAAGCCCAGAAAGTTGAAAAACAAGAGGTAACAGATACATATGATGACGAAAAGAAACAGGGATTTAGTGTCAGCTTTACCCTTTTCTTTCTTTTCATCTTTATTCTTCAGGCCATCCAATATAATCGATATGGAAAGAAAGAGAAGAAAAAAAGATATTATCAAAGGAAACAAATATGGAGAAAGTTTCCATTCAACATTAAAATCTTTATGGGAAATGAGAGACATTACCACACCAAAGACAGAAACAAATAATAAAAACACTCCTTCCCAAAAAGTAGAAGAAAACTTTCTTTTTTCCACAATGTACTCCTTTACACAACAACGCCGCAGGAAGAATAATCCCCCTGCGGTTGAAAGAATCGGATATTAATCAGGGTTTCTCTATACCGAAATCTGATGGACTGTGCTTTGTTACGCCAGCATCATAGAGCATCCAGCTTATCATGCTTTCCCAGCTCTTGTAGAATGCTTCTGCATCTGCAACAGTAGGATACTGGACATAGAGTTCCTCCAAAGCGTTTTCAGCAATAAAAGCTTTCCATTCCTGACTCTCGACTACCTTCTTTGTTGCATTTCTCAATACTTCAACAACATCATCACTGATCTTGTTTGAAACAAGGAAGTTCAAAGGAGTGAAGGCGTTCTTCATGTATGGCTCTGCATTAGGATCCACTTCCTCAAAGAGAGGAGCGTCAGGATAGATGCTAAGCTTGACATTTGAACTTACGCCAAGAAGTCTGAGGTCTCCACTCTCAATAAGAGCCTTGACTGTAGAAATATTGGAGTTTGTGAAATCGACTTCGCCGCTGAGGACAGCAAGGTAACAGTCACTTCCACCCTTATATGCAGTCATGGCAGGAACATATCCAAGTTTCTCCATAATGAGACCCTGTACGTGTCCAGATCCGCCAGGACCTGTATAACTCATCTTGATCTTGCCAGGATTAGCCTTCATGTCAGCCAAAAGATCAGCCAAAGTATTGTACTTGCTGTTCTTTGCAACAACGATGACCTTTGGATCATTTACGATTGGAGAGATGATCTTATAATCGGCATAGCTGAGATCAGACAATCCCATTACTCTCTGTGTTCCAAGGCTTTCAGCTGTAAAGAGTACAGTATATCCATCCGGTACTGCATCCAATGCAGCCTGGCAACCGATGGAACCTGAAGCTCCTGCCTGGTTAACTACAGTCACGCTTACTCCCAATTCCTTTGAAAGGAGGGCGGCGAACTTTCTACCGGAAACATCTGTTGTTCCACCAGCTGGGTAAGGGACAATCATCGTGATACCCTTCTCAGGATAACTACTTGTTGTTTCTGTTTGACCTTGAGCAAAAATTGGCATCAATAAAATAAGCGCAGTAAGCGCCAAAACGATAATTCTTTTCATATGACTCCTCTTTTTTTTCTAATTGAACCACCAGTGTAAAGAAAAATCAACCAAAAATAAACAATTATTCAGCTTACTGCATAATATTTCGTTTTATATTCAAAAATCCAATTACTTATAAAGGGAGTCGATCTCCTTTTTATACAGGTCTAAGATGACACTTCTCTTGACTTCCTGTTTTCCAGATAGCTCTCTTCCGACTTTGAAGGATTCAGAAAGAAGGACGAATCGAGAAATCTGCTCATAGGCTTTGAATCCGTTGCTCTTGGATACTATTCTGGTTATTTCCTGGTTGATCAAAGACCTTACTTCATCTATTTCTTCCAAGTGCTCTCTGTTGATATATGGAATCCCTGATTCCTTCAAATATCTTTCAGAGTTTTTTGCGTCGATTACTATCAAAGCACCCAAAGATTTTCTATCTTGACCTATAACTACAGCCGACTCGATATACTGGCTACTTCTCAAGGCCTCTTCTATTGGTAGTGGCTCTATGTTTTCTCCTCCAGAAAGTACTATGGTATCCTTGGCTCTTCCAACAAGGGAGAAGTCTCCCTCCCTACTCATGATTGCAAGATCTCCTGTGTGAAGCCAGCCATCCTTATCTATTATGGCATTGGTCTTGATGTCATCTTCATAGTACCCCTTCATGATCTGGCCGCCCTTCACCACCAGTTCACCCTTCTCTCCTACTCCAAGAGTCTTACCTGTCTCCAGGTCCACCACCTTTACAGTTGTTTCAGGAAGGGGAGCAATGAAGGCTTTCTTAGGACATTTTGTATTTGATATACCGATTACTGGTCCTGTTTCAGTCATGCCATAGCCATTAAGAAGCTTGATATCAACTGCAGCAAAGAACTCCTCCACATCTTTACCCATGCTTCCGCCACCGCTTATTCCGAACTTGAAGTTTTTTCCCAGCTTTGCCTTCACCTGTGAAAAAACCAGTTTCTGTCCCAGGTGGTTTAAGGGCTTAAGAGCAATATATGGAAGGAAACCTGCCATTCTATCTACTCCCACCGAGCCACATTTGGTGTGGGCCGTGGAACCAAGGACTTTCCTTTTCGCCTTACTATATTCTTTTCCAACTCCAAGGAAAAAGTTAAAGAGGGCCTTTTTTGTCTTACTCATACTTCTTACGTTCTGATAGACTCCAGCCTTCACTGTCTCCCAAATCCTCGGAACGGAACCCATATAATCAGGGTTTTCCCTCTGTATATCCGTCAGCATGATCTTTCCAATAGGCTTACTGTATACAATGGTGTGTGAAAGAGATAAAAAGAGGTACTGTATTATTCTTTCAAAGGAGTGCCACACAGGTAAGACGCTAAGCCACTTCTCACCCTTTTTGAAGTCATGTAGCTTAGGTCCGGCACTGCAGATAAAGAGGAAGTTGCCATGGGTTGTCATTACTCCTTTGGGTAGGCCTGTAGTACCTGAAGTAAATATGATCGTTGCGACATCATTCTCATCTCCAAGTAATACTTCCCTCTCTATCCTATCCCTTTCCCCTTCTATTCCCAATCTTTCAATTCCCCTTGAAAGAAGGGAATTATAGGAGATGACTACCTCTGATAGTTCTATTCCTGTTTCATCGATTACGATTATAGTCTCAAGGTCATCAAGCCTGTCTTTGACACTACAAAGCTTTTTATATAGCTCCAAATTTTCTACGACACAGACCTTTGCTTCTGTTTTCTTCAGAATATATTCAATTTCATACTCCATGGCGTCCCTACCTCTAGGAACATCAATTGCACCAAGGGAAAGTATGGATAGATCCATTGCAAGCCACTCTGGACGGTTATCAGACAAGAGACCTACTCTGTCTCCTCTCTTCACCCCCAACTCCATCAAAGCTGAGGCAAGGGCTTTTGTCTTTTCCATTAGCTGGATATATGTGGTGGAAACGAAAATACCTTTTTCGTTTTTTCCCCTCTGGCATGTCAGGAGTGGATCTGCTTTGGCTTTTTCATAAAACATTTGGACGACTGTTCTGTACATGCCTTTATTATTTTACACTTTTACATATTTTGTAAAGGTGTAAAATAATAAAAACAGTCAAATTAATAATTAAGTAAGGGCGTCCTTTCGAACGCCCTCAAGTTTTAGTTCTTCTTTGCAGCTATAGCAGCCTGAGCAGCAGCCAATCTTGCAATAGGAACTCTGAAAGGAGAACAGGAAACATAATTAAGTCCTGCACTCTGACAGAATGCGATAGTCTTAGGATCACCGCCGTGCTCACCGCAGATACCCATAAGCATATCTGGTCTTACACTGCGTCCCAGTCTTACAGCCATCTTCAAGAGCTTACCTACACCATCAAAATCGATGGTTGCAAAAGGATCATAGTCGTAGAACTGCTTATCTGAATCACCCACATAGTGAGTAAGGAATGAAGCAGAGTCATCACGGGAGAAACCACAGGTCATCTGAGTAAGGTCGTTGGTTCCGAAGGAGAAGAATTCTGCACTTCTGGCAATTTCATCAGCTGTGATTGCAGCTCTTGGAACCTCGATCATTGTTCCGATTTCATAAGGAATTACAAGATTGTTCTCAGCAAACACCTTCTGGATTTCCTCTACAGCCTTCGCCTTACAGTAATCGAACTCTTTGTAGATACCTACAAGCGGAATCATAATCTCAGGATTTACCTTGATACCCTTTCTCTTTGTATTGATTGCAGCTTCCATGATCGCCCTTACCTGCATCTTGAGGATTTCAGGATAGATTACAGCAAGTCTACAACCTCTGAAACCAAGCATTGGGTTGAATTCGTGGAGAGAGTTGCACTTCTTGGCAATATCTTCCACGCTGATACCCATTGTCTGGCTCATTTCATGACGTGAAGTATGGTCATTTGGAAGGAATTCATGGAGAGGTGGATCCAAAAGTCTGATGACTACAGGAAGACCGTTCATCGCCTCGAAGATACCTTCGAAGTCGCTTCTCTGCATTGGAAGAAGTTCTGCAAGTGCAGCTTCCCTTGCCCTTGTGTTGTCTGCAAGAATCATCTTTCTCATGGCGATGATTCTGTTTCCGCCAAAGAACATATGCTCTGTTCTGCAGAGACCGATACCTTCAGCTCCAAGCATGATTGCATATCTGGCATCCTTAGGAGTATCGGCATTGGTTCTTACGCTCATGGTCTTAATCTCATTTACATATTCCATGAACTTCTTGTAATCCTGATAGAGCGTGGATTCGCTCTCTCTCATTGTGCCTTCAAGAACCTGCATGATTTCACTAGGCTTTACTTCGATCTTTCTTGCATATACGGCACCTGTGAAACCATCGATGGACATGTAGTCCCCTTCCTGGAGAGTCTTGCCGTTTACTACAAGTGTCTTCTTAGGTTCATTGATTGTGATTTCCCCACAACCTGATACACATGGGCATCCCATACCTCTGGCAACGACAGCTGCATGGCTTGTCATACCACCACGGCATGTTACGATACCACGGGATACTGCCATTCCTCCGATATCTTCAGGGCTTGTTTCAACTCTGACAAGGAGAACATCCTTACCTTCTGATGCAGCTTTTTCAGCATCTTTTGCATTGAAGTAAATCTGTCCGCAAGCTCCACCAGGGGAAGCGTTAAGACCCTTTGTATCAGGAGTAATATTCAAATCTCTAATAATCTTGTTGTCGAGAATAGGAGCAAAGAGCTTGGAGAACTCGTTGGCAGGTACTCTTGAAACAGCAGTCTCTTTATCGATGAGCCCCTCTTCAACCATTTCAACCTGGCTTCTGATCCAGCTGAAAATAGTTCTCTTACCATTTCTGGTCTGGAGCATATAGAGCTTACCTTCCTGAATTGTAAACTCCAGGTCCTGCATATCATGGTAATGCTTTTCAAGCTTTTCTCTGATGGAGCAAAGCTGCTTATAGGCATCCGGGTTCACTTTCTCAAGAGTATCTATCTTCTGAGGTGTCCTGATACCTGCAACAACGTCTTCTCCCTGAGCATTCATAAGGTATTCGCCGAAGAACTTGTTCTCACCTGTGGATGGGTCACGAGTAAAGGCAACACCTGTTCCACTGGTTTCGCCCATGTTACCGAAAACCATTGCCTGAACGTTTACAGCTGTTCCCAAGAGACCTCTGATATCGTTCATAAGTCTATATTTGATGGCTCTCTCGTTGTTCCAGCTGTTGAATACTGCATCGATGGCCTTGAAAAGCTGGTACTGTGGATCTTCAGGGAAGTCTTCACCAGTATGCTTCTTGTAGATGATCTTATATCTCTTGATGACTTCCTTGAGGTTTTCTGTATCAAGTTCAGTATCGAAAACCTTACCATTCTCGTCCTTGACAGACTGGAGGGCATCTTCGAACTTTGCATGAGGAACACCCATTACAACATCACCGAACATCTGGATAAAGCGTCTGTAGGAGTCCCAGGCAAATCTTTCATTACCTGTCTTGTCGATAAGAGCCTGAAGAGAATCGGGGGTAAGACCCAAGTTCAAAACTGTATCCATCATACCAGGCATTGACTGGGCTGCACCGGAACGGACGGAAACAAGAAGAGGATTCTTCTTGTCTCCAAGGGTAGCACCCATAAGATTCTCAAGCTTCTTGAGATTCTGAAGAACTTCATCCCTCATGCCATTTGGATAAGATCCATTATGCTTATCAAAGAAATCGCAAGCTTCTGTTGTGATTGTGAATCCTGGAGGAACAGGGAGACCGATACTTGTCATATCAGCAAGGTTTGCACCCTTTCCGCCAAGGAGATCTTTCATGTCGCCTCTACCTTCAGCTTTTCCGTCGCCGAAGAAGTAAACATACTTTTTGTCTGCCATTGAGTTATTCCTATTTCATTAAGTTTAAAAGATTTTTTTCTTTAATGTCACATTCAATGTTACAAGGTAAACAAAATACAGTCAATTGAAAAAGACCTTCAGTTAAGAGTCACCTAGCAATTATCTCTATAGAAAGCAATAATCAATTTAAAAAAATCATATTTTATCGATTGTCAAAAGAGGGCTGAAGAATTCAGCCCCCACCTTTGTATTATCACTCACATTGCCTCTGTATAGTATTCAAGGCCTAGGCTCTCTCCATTGTTCTTTAGCTTCTGGAGTGCAGCCTTCTCTATTTGTCTGATTCTCTCTTTTGTAAGGTTATATTCGTCCCCTATGGCCTTGAGGCTCATAGGTTCATTTCCGTTGAAACCATATCTTTTCTCAATAATGTCCCTTTCTTTGTCACCAAGAATGGACAAAAGGCTTTTTATATCCTTTTCCATCATATGGTTCACCATATCATTCTCAGGAGACTGGGACTTGTCCTCTACGAAATCGAAATAGCTGCTTTCCCCGTCTTCATCTCCCTTTATAGGGCTGTCGAAGCTGATCATATCCCTTGTAACTTCCATAAGGCTTTTTACAAGAGAGGCTTCAAGGCCTGTAGCCTCGGCGATTTGTTCAGAACTAGGATCGCTGATTCCTTTTTTGTGGATAAGCTCGTTCTTTGCCCTGACTATCTGAATCAGTTCGTTGCTTCTGTTGAGAGGAAGCCTTACAGGTCTTGACTGCTCAGCAAGGGCCTTCAGGATTGCCTGTCTCACCCACCATACGGCATAGGAGATGAAGTGATATCCCTTTTCAGGCTCGAACTTGTCCACTGCTGTCATAAGTCCGATGTTTCCTTCATTGATCAAATCTTCAAGCGGCATTCCCTGTCCTTTGAACTTCTTGGCGACAGATACGACAAATCTCAAATTGGAGTTGATGAGTCTCTCCCTGGCCTTCTTGTCACCATTCTTTGCCTTGAGGGCAAGTTCATACTCTTCTTCATATGTAAGCAATGGAATCTTATCTATTGCCTTGAGATATGTAGACAATACTTCATTATCGGAATCAGAGTATTTAGTGTTTTTGATATCGGCCATATTGGTTTCTCCTTAACACCAATACACATGAAATAATTATGCCAAATTTATTTTATTTCTTATTTTATAAGGAATTAAGTAAAAAACTCACTTTGAATTAATTGTGTGGATAGTTTCCTTTTGACACAAGGGAGTGAAAACCTTGTCTTTTTGAGACAATTTGACACACCTCACTCCAAAATATCATCAAAAGGGTCATTTTGGCACGGAAACTGGATTCTGATATCCAACAGCATATTCACCCTTCCCTCATTGGAAATTGGAATCATTGAAGACTCTACATCTTCTTCAAACTCTTCATAGGTATCCAGAATAAGATCGGACACCATGTCACCTTCAGGAAGGGCAAGAGTATAATTCTTTTTAAGGGAAAGATATGTTGCAAGTTGGTAACGAAAGAAAGCTTTGAACTCTTCACATCGAGGACACTTGTTCCCCAATCTTGGAAGGAAGATGGAGGCATAACTGTCAAAGATATCCTTTAATATCAAGCCTCCCTTCTCTCCCTTGGAGATTTCCTTCTTGGTCAATACATTACTTTCCATTTGTTACACCCATTGGAATAAAGATAATAAGGTTTCTACATTAGACAAGAGCCAAAACTACACTTTTTTTACATATTTTGTGATTGAGTAAAATCACGAAGAAATTGAAAACTTCTCTTTTTGCTCTTGCCGTCACATCATTACGTGGTTATATTCTCAATTGTGTTGAAAACACAACTACAAAAGAAAACTAATTACAAGAGGTATAGAAAATGAAGATTATTCCACTTGGAGACAGAGTTCTTCTTAAGGCTAAGGAAGCTGAGACTAAGACAGCAGGAGGTCTCTTTATTCCTCAGACAGCACAGGAAAAGACACAGATTGCTACCGTTGTAGCTGTAGGCGACGATGAATCCATCAAGGTCAAAGTCGGCCAGCAGGTTCTTCATGACAAATATGCAGGAACACAGATCAAGGACAATGGAGAAGAATATCTCATCCTTGGTGCAGGCGATATCCTTGCTGTCATTGAGTAATTCGTCTATATAGATATAGTCAGATGAGGGAAGAAATTCCCTCATTTTTTAATGACCTGGGATATATATAGATATGCATCATGGATTTCTATAAATCTCTTTGAGGCAAACTCCAAAAACTCCTGGTCCAAGCCTAAAGAAGAGATTGAATCCGGATGGAATTTTCTGGATAGGCTCCTATATCTCTCCATAAGAATGCTATGGGTGGGAAGGGAATCAAAGCCCAATATCTTCAGATACTTTTCAAGAACAGGATCCACCTTCCCCTCTTCTTTCCCCTTATTGGTGCTTTTCATTTCAAAAGCGTTTATCCATCCCCCCTCTTCATTCTTTACATACAAAACTGCGTTTTTTGCTATGCCTTTATTCCAATGGATGCCAAAATCCATTCCTCTGAAACCTTCCGGTGAGCCGTCGTACCAAATGGATTCCAGCCTACAGGCCATTGAAAAGGCGGACACTCCTATTCTCTTTATTGTATTTGAAAGGGAAATGGATTCTATTCCACTGGAAAGAAAGGCTCCGTCCGGTATTTCCTTCAACCTGAAACCAAGGTCGATGGACCTCAGGCTCTTGGTTCCTGCAAAAGAAAGAGTACCGATTCTCTTTAGATCCAAGGGCATTGAAACAGAAAAGAGTCTTTTGGCATCCTGAAAAAATCTGGAAGGAACCATGGTGCACTTGGAAGGGAAAGAAAAACTCTTGATTCCTGAGGAAGAGAATACTGCGTCACCAAATTCAATCTCTTTTGAAGAAAAGACACACTCTTCAAGGTTTTCAGTACCGGCAAAGGCTCCTTCACCGCAGTACTCAAGGTTATCTGAAAAGACAATGGACCTGAGGTTCTTGCACTCCGAGAAGGCATTCTTACCTATCTCCAATATCTGGATTCCTTCAGCAGAGGAGGGAACGACGGCATATCTCAGGGACAAAGGATTTGTAACTCCTATTATCCTGCCATGCCCGTTTGTAACGATTTCCACCTTGTCTCGGAAAACTGAAGAATGGTAATTCGGCCATCCTGTTCGAAAGGCATGGAACCCATTGACCTTTACATTCACTTCATCTCTTTCCATAACACCCTCAATATAAGAAGTTTTCTATTTTTGATGGAATGTTTTCGACCATGGTGTCTTCCGGATAATATCCCTCGGGAAGAGAAGAAAACATAGTATGCCTATAACTCTTTTTCACGATTCTACCGTCCAGTATCATGACAATACCCTTGTCCTCTTCGTTCCTTATGAGTCTTCCGACCCCCTGCTTCATCTTTATAACGGCGTTTGGCACTGTAAGCGTCATAAAGGAACCTCTATCGCTATGCTGGTCTATATAACTGCTTCTGGCCATATATATAGGATCAGAAGGAACTTCAAAGGGAAGTTTCACTATTATGACCAACCTCAATGTATTACCAGGAGCATCTATGCCTTCCCAGAAAGATGCAGTTGCAAAAAGGGAGGAATCCTCATTTGTTTTGAATCTATTCAAAAGAACGTGTCTACTGGTATTTTGGTTCTGCAGCAAAAGCTCCATGTCTTTTCCTATGTCCTCCGCAACCCTCTCATAGACTTCGTTCATCATTGCAAATGAAGTAAAGAGAACCAAGGCTCCGCCTCCACTGGAGAGGATGGAGTCCCTTATGACACTATAAGCATAGTCAACATAGCCCTGGTCATTCTTTTTCCATTCCCTTCCGTCCTGGGGAATGAGATACATCAATTGATGCTGGAAGTCAAAAGGTGAAGGATAGAGCCCTGTAAGCAACGAAGGATAGTCTTGAAGTCCCGAGCGCTTTGAAAAGTATTCGAAGCTTTTTCCGACACTGAGGGTCGCAGAACAGTAGATGATGCTCTCCAGTTTATCTACAAGTCTCTCCTTAAGTTTCTGCCCCACCTCCATGGGTGCTATGGATATTACAGGAGAACCATCCGGTCCGTCTGTTGCATATGGAATATAGTTGTCATAGTCATTGAAGCGTATCCAACTGCGAAGTACATCAGACAAATAACAAAGTCCGCTACCGTATCTCTCGGCCCTGTCTATATATTGGTTTACCTCCTCTTCCTTGCTTTCCCATAGACTCATGGCCCTTTCCCCTACGTTTCTCAGCATAAGGGCCAACTCTTCCCCAAGGCTGATGTTATTCCTGAAGCGTGCGAAGAACTCTTCTTTAAAAAGCATGGCTCTTCTATCTGGAAAACAAGTGAGGACCCTCTTTAGGAGCGCATCATACTCTTCAGCCTCATTGACAAGGGCTTCGATTTCCTTCAAAAGAACCTTACCCTCCCCCCTTGAGTCTTCCCTTTCATAGGGAGAAAGATACTCCACAAGAGACATATTTCCATATCGTCCCATTTTTCTCTTGAGTGAATCGCAATAGAACCTAAGGGAAGGGAGGGAATATTTATTGCTGAAAGCATCTGTAGCCTCGTTCTCAATATGGTGGGCCTCATCAATGACCAGGTGAGTATAACCGGGAAGAATTGTGGGAGATGAAAAATCTTCATTGTTTTCCCATCTTATCTGGGCGTCGGAGAGGACGATATGATGGTTTGTAATTATTAGTCTGGCATTTTGGGCGTTACGTCTGGCTTTATAGAAGAAACACTCTTCAAAGAAGGGACAGGATCTACCCATACAGTCATCCTCGTCACTCATAATCTCCTTCATCAAATAGGCGACTCTGCCGTCGGTTATGTCCGACCTGCTGCCTGTGGCTGTAGTCTCCACCCAAGATCTCAGCCTGCCTTCAGCCGAATCCAAATCCGATGAAATAAGGGCCGTTTCACTTTCCATAGTCTTATATTTACGAAGACAGAGATAGTTGGCCCTACCATAGAGTATGGCGACCCTGGGCTTTATCGACAGGGCATCCATCAAGAAAGGAACATCTTTATCATAAAGCTGTTTCTGCAGTGGAATCGTACTGGTCGCCACAATGACCTTGGCATCCATATCCCTCTCCAGGAGAAGAAAGGCGGGGACAAGGTAAGCGAAAGACTTACCTATTCCAGTTCCTGCTTCAACTACACAGGCCCTTCCCTCTTCAAAGGCAGTCTCCACCAAAGAAGCCATTTTCTCCTGATCTTCCCTGTAAGTATATTGTCCAAGCTTATTCTTCAATAGGCCAAAAGGTGAAAATACATCCTCAATCGTCATCTTCGACCTTCCATTCAGAAAGTTTACGATGAAGGGTCTTTCTACCAATGCCCAAGAGTTCTGCGGCCTTGGTCTTATTACCGGAAGCAAAAGAAATGGTTTCCATTATGAGGGCCTTTTCAGCCTCTTCCATAGTAATGGGCAGCTCCAAGGATATTGCCTTTTCCTTTTCACTTTCACCCCTGATATGGGAAGGAAGATCATCAAACTCTATAGTCTTGCCCTTTGCCATGACTACAGCGCTTTCCATGCAGTTTTTAAGCTCTCTTATATTTCCTGGCCAGGAATAACTGAAGAGGGCCTTTCTGGCATGGGGGGATATTCCATCTATTTCCCTGCCATTTTCCTTTGCAACCTCTTTCACAAAGGAAAGGGAAAGCAAATCTATATCTTCTTTCCTCTCCCTGAGAGGAGGAACATTTATCTCCACAACAGCCAATCTGAAATACAGGTCTTCCCTGAAGTTTCCCTTCCTCACCTCTTCCTTAAGGTCTCTATTGGTTGCAGCAATCACCCTTACATCAACGCTGATGGTCTTCTCCCCGCCTACTCTTTCAAACTCGCGTTCCTGAAGGACTCTCAAGAGTTTGACTTGTGTCGCTGCATCTATTTCACCGATTTCATCCAAAAACAGGGTGCCACCGTCTGCCAGCTCGAATCGTCCCTTCTTTTGGGATGTAGCACCTGTAAAGGCTCCCTTTTCATGTCCGAACAACTCAGATTCCAGAAGTGTAGAAGACAAAGAAGCACAATGGACCTTGATAAAGGGCTTTCCATGACGGGTGGAAAGGGATTCTATGGCATCTGCGACCAGCTCCTTTCCTGTTCCGCTTTCACCAGTGATAAGAACAGTTGCTTTACTTGGAGCCACTTGGTTTATTGTCTCCATAAGGGAAGCCACTTTTCCACTCTTACCTATGATCTTGGAGTATTTCTGTTGATTCTTTAACTTCTCGATTTCTTCAGTAAGCTTTTTGTTTTGTTCCTGAAGCTCACTATTTGCCAGACACTTTTTGACAACAAGAAAGAGCTTGTCCAAGTCCACAGGCTTCGTAAAGAAATCTACGGCACCCTTTCTCATGGACTCCACTGCAGTCTCTATGGTTCCATGGCCGGTCAATACAATGACAGGAAGCATAGGATATGAGGAACTGATTCTTTCAACAAGCTCATTTCCATTCATCATGGGCATTCTCAGATCGGTTATGACAAGGTCTACGTTGTTTGTGTTTACCTTATCCCAAGCTTCCTTGCCATCATAAGCCGTCAAAACGGAATAACCTTCGAGAGTAAAGGCTTCTTCCAAACCGCTGACGATGTTTTTCTCATCATCCACTATCAATATGGTTTTCACTCTTCACCCCCTTTCAGAGCCTTTCTTTCACTGACAGGAACAGGGAAATCCAAGATGAACTCGGTTCCTTTTCCCAATTCGCTCTTTACATGTATATCTCCGTTGTGTTCCTTCATTATCTTATATACAAGGGTCAAGCCCAAACCGGTGCCGCTGGCCTTGGTCGTATAATAAGGTTCGAAGATCTTGGAAAGCTTGTCTTCGGGAATACCGCAGCCATTGTCTTTTATTCTGAGAGAGATGAAGTCCCCTTGGTTTTTACTTGTGATTCCAAGCTTCCCCCCCTCGCTCATGGCGGCAAAGGCATTCTGCACCAGGTTCAACAAGGCCTGCTTCACAAGTCTCTTGTCAAACTCGATACGCGGGATAAATGGGTCCAGCTTTGTTTCCACCTGAATATTCTTTTCCTCTGCTTCAGGAAGCAGGAAAGATATGACTTCCTCTATTTCTTCATTCAGGGAACCAAGCCTCAGTTCCACATCCAGAGGCTTCACTGCATATAGAAAATCCACAGCAATCTTATTCAGGTGTTCCGTCTCTTCTTCAATGACGGACAAATACTTTTCGGCCTTTTCTTCATCCAAGGAACCAAAACGCTGGAAAGCCTTCCTCATAAGCTGGGTATGTATCTGCATTGCAGCCAAGGGGTTCTTAATTTCATGGGCCACACCTGCAGCCATGGTCGTCATGCTGGCAAGGCTTTCGCTTCTTCTAAGCCTTGTCTCCTTCCTTATATCTTCAGAGATATCTGCAATGATGATATCCATATATTGGTTATTGGATGTGTAGAGGCGCCTGAAAGATACTCTCAGGGTCCTTAGTTCAGAGCCAACCTGTATGGTAAAGTCCCTGTCTTCACCCTTTTGTTTTCCATTTATTACATCCTCTATATAAATACACAGGTCTTCATCCGATATGCACTCTCTGAGAGACATACCCTCCAAAGGTCTGTTTCTATACTTTCTTTGATAGGGAACAAGAGAGAAGATACGCTGATTGGCCATGACCACAACGCCCTTTTCATCCAATATCACATGACCGTCATCAAGACTATTGAAGAGAGCTGAATATAAATCGCTCTCCTCCAGGGCTTGTAGAATTAGATTTTTCAGTTCTTTTTCAGGGCATTGAGAAAGATCCTCTGAAACCCTTCTAAGTAATCTATTTGACACTGATCGCCTCCCTTAAAAGTAAATCAAAGGCCATTCTTGGTCCCATATTGTAGACATCAGTGGAAATGAAATAAGAATTAAGGATATCACCTTTCTTCTTGGCATCCATACTGCTTATTCTTCCTTCTTTCCAAGCCTTTTCCAATAAATATAACAAACTTTCAACAAAGTGGCTCCATGCAGAAAGCTTTTCTATGGAGGAAAGTATTTCCTCTTCCTTTTCACCTGGGAGGAAAACAGAGGAAAGGAGACTCTCAGAAACAGTCCTAAGGTCTTCTTCGAATTCCTTTCTCGCCTCCTCTCCACTTCCTTTCTCAAAGAAAAAGGAATCGAAGGATGGATAGTCTTCCCAGACGCTGAACTTCTTCTTTATCAAGAGAGATGTCTTTTTCTCACCCAAAGAAGGGAACTGGAACTTCCTTACCCTTGATAGTATTGTTTCCAAAAGTTTCTGGGGATTGGAGGAAATAAGAATCATGTGGCTCTTGTCCTCAGGCTCCTCAAGCATTTTCAAGAGACTGTTCTTCGCCCCTTCTGTTGCATCCTCCACATTCTCGAAGACTACGATCTTTTCTTCCCCCAGCTGGGAAAAGTATTCCTGTACAGCCCTTATCTGATCTATGGATACGGGGCTGGGATTCTTTTTACCACCATAAAGGAAACGGGGATCAAGGCACCTTTCAATTTCATTGGAAAAAGCCTTCATCTCTTTATCGGACAAATCCACATCATCTTCGAAATCCAACAACAACTCATCTATCTCTCCTGCCATTGAAAAATAGGAAGATGAAGTATTTGTAGCCGCTACAGATAGAGCCGGATGGTATTGCATCAGCACAAGTCTCAAGCTTTCAAGGAGAAAGAGCCTGGAGGCCCTGGTCCTCTGTGTCTTGAAGAGCTCCAATGCAGTCTTGATCCTTGCCCCCATTTCCCTTTGGGGCAGATATATTATGGACTGGGACCTAAGGATATCCCTTTTGTCTTCTTCTCCTGTAAGAAGAAAAGAGAGATCCATGGCTCCTGTAAGCCTGCCGGAGTTCCTGGGCCCATAAAAAAGCAGGGACTGGGGAAGCAAGCCGGAATTATAACTATCCAAAATATCCGAGGCTGTATTATTTTGGATTTCAAATAGATTATCTAATGGCAACTAAGGCTCCTTTGAATGCTCTGTCTATTGTAGGAAAGATCCTACAGAAGACCTGTGTATAGATGATACTGTTTTCTTTCAAAGGTGTAAAATCTACGAATTTCTGGAGAGATGCCAACTCCAATAATACAAAGATAAACATAAAGGCGATGAAGCCACAGAAAATGAAGCCCAAGGATGAATCGAGCCAGCCAAGGGACAGCGTATCAAAGGCTACACCCAATAGGTTTCCCAGTAATTTTATCAAAATGAATATCAATAGACAAAGAACTATATATGAAATGAGGCTGGCCCATACCTGTTTCATCTCTACATGTTCCCTAATAAAGGCTGACAACGGCTCCACAAACAATAAAGCCAAAGGAAATGAGACCACATAAGATAGCATTTTCAGAGCAGAGCGGGAAAACCCTACTGCAATACCTGTAATACCTGCTATCAATACCAAGGCAAAGGTAACAAGATCGAATATGCCAAAATTAACGCTGCCAACAGCCAGAGTCCAATCCATTATATCCTCCATGTGTCATTTTAACCCGATTTTAGAGGGCAAATCTACCTACTTATAGAAACCATTTACTCTATTTAAGGTTACGCCTACCCTTTGAAAGAAAAAATGGTTAAACTTATTCCATGGCTAATTTTTTGACAATGCTGTTTGGCGGCACCAAGCAGCAGAAAGATATGAAGAGATTGACCCCTATCCTGGAGTCTGTAAAAAAAGAATACAGTTGGGCTGAAAGCCTTAAAGATGAAGAATTCCCTTTATATACGAATAAATGGAAAGAAGAGATCAAGAATGGTGGAAGCCTTGATGAAATCCTCCCCAAGGCATTCGCTCTTGTAAGGGAAGCCT
>JALFRH010000045.1 GCA_022785155.1 Spirochaetales bacterium | reverse complement strand
ATCTCTATCAAGACATCCGGATTGTCGATAATAGGAGAACCTACGCTTTCATCACTGATAGTTACGGAACAGGAAGCTGTACCACCTCTCATTTCAGGACCATAGGAAGGAAGCCATGATAGCTCCTTTCCCTCAGAAAGGGCCTTATAGGCAAGAAGCTTTCCGGAGAAAAGAATACCCTGTCCGCCAAAACCGGCAATTAGGATCTGCTTTGTCATACTGAAGCCTCCTTGCTCTTATCTTTATAGACTCCCAACGGATAGTAAGGAATCATCTTCTCGTCGACCCACTCCAGAGCCTTCTGGGCAGTAAGTCCCCAGTTTGTAGGACAAGCTGAGATTACTTCAATAAGGGAGAAGCCCTTTCCATCGATCTGGTTCTGGAAGGCTTTCTCTATAGCCTTTGCAGCATGCTTTACATTCTTTACGTTGTTGACGGCGACTCTCTCGATATAGTAGGGAGCATCAAGGCTGGAAAGAAGTTCTGCAACCTTAATAGGGTATCCGGCTGTCTTTACGTCTCTTCCGTAAGGGGAAGTCTGGGTAACCTGGCCAGGAAGGGATGTAGGTGCCATCTGACCACCTGTCATACCGTAGATTGCATTGTTTACGAAGATAATTGTGATATTTTCGTTTCTTGTTGCTGCATGGACCGTTTCAGCCATACCGATGGAAGCCAAGTCTCCGTCTCCCTGATAGGTGAAAACGATGTTTTCAGGAAGGGAGCGCTTGATGCCTGTGGCTACTGCCGGAGCCCTGCCATGGGCGGCCTCGATCATATCGCAGGTAAAATAATCATAAGCCATGACGGCACAGCCTACAGGGGCTACACCTATGGTCTTTCCTTCGATTCCAAGTTTATCGATGGCCTCTGCAACCAAGCGATGAATGATTCCATGTGGACAACCTGGGCAATAATGGAATTCTTTTGATGTAAGGCTTTTTGGTTTTTCAAATACAACTGCCATTATTTCGCCTCCCTTTCAGCCATTTCTTCAACGCTCTTTACGATTCTGTCTACATCAGGAATCATACCGCCGCTTCTTGAGCAGAGAGCAACAGGCTTTCTGCACTCCTCAGCAAGTCTTACGTCTTCGATCATCTGTCCCATACTTAGTTCTACACTGATAAAGCCTTTTACCTTTTCAGAAGCCTTCTTTATAGGTTCAGATGGGAATGGCCATACTGTAATAGGTCTGATGAGACCTGTCTTGATACCCTTTTCCCTTAATACCTTGATGGCATTCTTTGCAACACGGGCTGCAATACCGAAGGCTACGATACAGTATTCTGCATCTTCCATCATGTATTCTTCCCATCTTGTTTCGTTCTTCTCCACTTCCTTATATCTTTCGTAGCGTTCGATGTTGGTACGCTCCAAAACTTCAGGAGAAAGATAGAGGGAGTTTACTATGTTGTGTTCTCTCTTGCACTCTGTTCCTGTCAAAGCCCATGGCTTATCTACAGTAACAGTCTTTGGCTCAGGAAGAACAACAGGCTCCATCATCTGGCCCATTGTTCCGTCTGCCAGAAGCATTGCAGGCATTCTGTATTTATCTGCAAGATCGAAGGCAAGGGAAGTAAGGTCAGCCATTTCCTGGACACTGGAAGGTGTCAGGACAATCAAGTGGTAGTCTCCATGTCCACCGCCCTTTGTAGCCTGGAAATAATCGGACTGGCTTGGCTGGATTCCTCCCAATCCCGGACCACCACGCTGTACGTTGACGATTACTGCCGGAAGATCCGAGCCTGCAATGTAGCTGATACCTTCCTGCTTAAGTGAGATTCCAGGGGAAGAAGAGCTTGTCATAACTCTCTTACCTGTTGCAGCAACACCATAAACCATATTTATGGCACTGATTTCACTTTCAGCCTGCAAGAATACTCCACCGATCTTGGGCATTCTCTTTGCCATGTAAGCCGCAACCTCGGTCTGGGGTGTGATAGGATAGCCGAAATAATGGAGGCATCCTGACCTGATGGCGGATTCGGCGATTGCCTCGTTTCCTTTCATCAATACCTTTTCTGCCATTTTATTTCTCCACTTTGATTACACAGTCTGGGCACATGGTTGCGCAGAATGCACAGCCGATGCACTTTTCCTGGTCTGTAATAACAGCAGGATTGTGGCCTTTCTTGTTGATCTTGTCCTTTGCAATTGCAAGAATGTGTTTTGGACAAGCATTTACACAGAGACCGCAGCCCTTGCAGATGTCTTCATTAAATGTAACTTTTGCCATTTTTTCCTCTTAGTCAAAAATCCTCTTTTGTAGATTCAAAGCAACCATTTCCGAAGTAGCAATACTCTTTTCAGCTGTAACGGCAACAATAGGAATATTGCTGAGCCCCGATAGCTTTTCAGCTTCCCCATAGGTCTCTGTTATGGTTTCCAAAGTAGTTTCGGCTCCCAAGTTAGAGTTATTGATTATCCCGGTGAATGCCAGGCCTGAGGCGACTTCTATCTCTTTCATACAATAGTATGCATCCTCTGCATTTCTTGTAAGGGGACGATGAAAGTTCACTACATAGAACATATCGTAGTCGTTTTCTTCCCTTATATATGGGGAGAAACGTCCCAATGCATATGCGCCTCTCTCATCTCCTCCAATATCCAGGATACCATATCTTGATTTGTCTTCAACAAGACCATAGGCCTGGCTGGGGATGGAGGGGAGGTCTACGCTTGAGTTGGCGAAAGGAAGGGCTATCACCTTCACTCCCGCCTTCTCCAATTCATTTTGGCTGTCTTTGGTCCTGAAATATGGGTTGACGATATCCAAGTCGGCTATTTCAACACTTTTCCCGTCTGCAGCCATATTCAAGGCCCAGTTTACAGCCAGATTGGTCTTACCAGAACCGTAGTGCCCCAAAAAGAGGGTCAATCTCTTCATGCCTTGAGGCCCAGTGGGTAAACCCAACCCATGTAGTCTTCAACTTTACCTGTCTGCATGCCATAGATGTTATCATAGAGCTTCTGGGCAAGAGGACCTACGTTTCCGTCTCCTACGACAAAGTCTTCGCCTTCGACACAGAGAGTACCGATAGGAGAAATGACTGCCGCTGTACCTGAAGCGAAGATTTCTTCAAGCTTTCCGTTCTTGCTTGCTTCTTCGATTTCATCGATGCTGAGCTTTCTCTCGCTTACAGGAACACCCCATCTCTTCAAAAGCTGGATGACTGAGTCACGGGTGATGCCAGGAAGGATTGTACCGCTGTCAAGCGGAGCTGTGATGACTTCCCCGTCAATCTTGAAGAAAGCGTTGGATGTTCCGATTTCCTCCACATACTTATGCTCCTGTGCATCCAACCACAATACGTCCTTGCAATTGTACTTGATGGCATCCTGGCTGGCTCTCATTCCACCACCGTAGTTACCACCTACCTTTGCATATCCTGTACCACCCTTTGCTGCACGGATATACTTATCCTGTACGAAGATTCTTGTAGGATGGAGACCCTTGTCATTGGCTGCATAATAGCTTCCTGTAGGGCTGAGGATAATGAGGAATCTGTAGTGCTTTGCCGGAAGTACTGAGAAAGATACTTCATCACCGAAAATGAATGGTCTGACATAAAGAGCTGTTCCAGGTGCCTTTGGAACCCAGTCGATATCTTCCTTGATGACTGCCCTTACTGCTGCGACCAAGAGATCCTCAGGGAGCTCAGGAATACACATTCTTTCGCAGGTACGAGCCATTCTCTTGACGTTCATGTCTGGTCTGAAGATCTGGATCTCGCCATCTGCCGTGCGATATGCCTTCATACCTTCGAACATCATCTGGGCGTAATGGAGGACACAAGAAGCAGGTTCAATCAGAAGTGGTTCATGTGGTACCACTCTTCCGTCATGCCAGCCAAGGCCTTCATCCCAATCCATTGCGAACATGTGGTCTGTAAAATACTTGGCAAATCCAAGTTTTGTTTCATCTACAGGTCTTGCCTTTGGATGTGTCGTTCTCACTACTGGGAAATTGTAATCCATATATTTTTCTCCTTAACGCACAATTTTTTCTAGATATTGTATAGCTCCGGGCGTCTGTCTGAAAATACATTTATTGAATTCCTAATGTCAGAAACCACGCTCATGTCTAGAGTTGCTGTAATAATATATTCTTTTTCCCCTTCTAGTGAAGCCAATACTTCACCCCAAGGCGAAAGAATAATGGAAGATCCTCCATATTGTGTCTCCCCTGCCCTTCCTGCAGAGTTCGAGAGGACAAGATACATCTGGTTCTCCACGGCTCTTGTTCTTGTCAGCGTCATCAGGTGAGGTATCCTTACCTTAGGCCACTGGGATACTACAAATAAGACATCCATTCCCTTGAGGGCCATGGTCCTTACCAGTTCAGGGAATCTGATATCGTAGCAGATTATGACACCGCACTTTACTCCATCCAGTGTAAAAAGGGAAAGATGATCCCCCTTTTTGAAGTATTTGTCTTCATCCATCGGAGAAAAGAGGTGTGTCTTATCATAGGAGGCCACAAGCTCTCCGGAACGGGAATAGACATAAGAAGTATTCTTTACATCCTCCCCGTCGGTTCTGACAACAGAGCCTCCCACAATATTCACGGAAAGCTCTTTTGAAAGAGAAGAGAGGAGGGACTTGGTCCTCTCCCCTTCTTTATCTGCAAGAGCATATAGATTTTCTCTTGGAAAAAAACCCAAATTCCAAGTTTCAGGCAATACAACTGTATCAGGAGCATTGTCTTTGACAGCTTTTCTTATGAGTTCCTCCGCCTTTCTGTAGTTCTCATCGGGTGATGAAAAAACCATATCCATTTGAATCGATGACACCTTCATTAAAGTGCATTCCTCCTGATCTTACCACTTATAGTCTTCGGCAGTTCATCTCTGAATACAACGACTCTTGGATATTTGTATGGAGCAGTATGGGCCTTGACGTAGTTCTGGATTTCCTTCTTCAGTTCTTCAGTAGGCTCTGTGCCTTTGGTCAAGACGATGGAAGCCTTTACAACCTGGCCTCTCACAGGATCAGGACAAGCAGATACACCGCATTCAAGGACATAAGGCAATTCCATAATTACACTCTCGACTTCGAATGGTCCGATACGATATCCACTGCTCTTGATGATATCATCCACCCTACCCACATAGAAGTAGTATCCGTCTTCGTCACGCCAAGCTGTGTCGCCGGTATGATAGAAACCATCGTGGATGGCTTCATCTGTCTTTTCCTTATCCCTGTAATACTCTGTAAAGAGTCCTACAGGAGATCCTTCCCTGATATCCACTACGATTTCTCCTGTTTCACCTGTGGCAACTTCAACTCCGTCAGGATCCACAATCTTCACCTTATACTGAGGACTTGGCTTACCCATGGATCCAAGTTTGACCTTGGTTCCTCTGAAGTTTCCTACAGTTAGGGTTGTTTCTGTCTGGCCGAAGCCTTCCATGATCTCAAGGCCTGTAGCCTTCTTGAACTGCATTGCGACTTCTGGATTCAAGGCCTCTCCTGCAGTTGTCATATGGCGTACCGATGAGAAATCGTATTTTGAAAGGTCTTCCTTGATCATCATTCTCAACATTGTAGGAGGAGCACAGAATGTCGTGATCTGATACTTGGCAAAGAGCGGGAGAAGATCCTGGGCCTGGAATCTTTCGAAGTCATATACGAAGACAGCTCCTTCACACATCCATTGTCCATAAAGCTTACCCCAAAGAGACTTACCCCAACCGGTGTCTGAGATTGTGAAATGGAGGCCGTCAGGCTCACAGTTATGCCAATATCTGGCTGTAAGGAAGTGGCCAAGGCCATAAGTATGCTTATGCTCTACCATCTTTGGGTTTCCTGTGGTTCCTGAGGAGAAGAACATGAGGGCTGGCTCATCTCCGCTTGGAGTATCCGGGGTGCGGCGGAAGGAGCTCTTGAAGAAGCCGTATTCTGCATCGAAGTCCCTCCATCCTTCCTTCTTTCCACCTACAAGTACCTTAAGGTTCAGTGTAGGACATTCGCCCTGGACTCTATCCACGATATCGGCACAGTCTCCATCGGAGGTACAGAGGATTGCGCTGACGCCAGCAGCATTGAACCTATATACAAAGTCATGCTCTCTAAGCTGATAAGTTGCAGGAATTGCAATTGCTCCGATTTTATGGAGGGCGATCATTGCAAACCAGAACTGATAGTGGCGCTTGAGGACAAGCATTACTTTATCTCCCTTCTTGATTCCGAGGGAAAGGAAATAGTTGGCGCATCTAGCACTTTCCTTCTTTATATCCAGGAACGTGAATCTACGTTCAACCTTGTTTTTGTCCAAGTGGATCATTGCAAGTTTCTCAGGGTATTTTTCAGCAATTGCATCCACCACATCGAAACCGAAGTTGAAGGAGTCTGTATTCTTGAACTCAACGCTCTGCAATACTCCGTTTTCATCTTCTTTGCACTCAACGAACTTCTCGCATAGAAGCTTTCTTGATGGAGGAATTGGAGCGATTGATGTCTTCATGGAGTACTCTTCACTATCTTCTCCATTCATGACTACTGCACAGAAGACACAGTCTTTTCCCTCTACAGCGATCATTCCATGAGGGGTGGATGAGTTGTAATAGATGCTGTCACCTTCATGAAGCACTTCCTTGTTGGAACCTACCTGTACCATGAGAGCGCCGGAGAGAACCAAGTCAAACTCCTGTCCAGAGTGCTTGGTCAAGTGGATTGGCTGATGCTGCAATTCATCGGAGTATTCATATCTTACCCAATATGGTTCTGCAAGCTTATTCTTGAACTTGGGAGCCATATTCATGATATCTATTCCAGCTTCTTTTGCTGTCTGCTGCCCCATACCTTTTCTTGTTACAGTGTAGGATGTAAGAGTGGAAGAACGTCCCTCAAGAAGATCAGTAATATCAATTCCAAAGGCCAAGGCACATTTATGGATAAATGTGAAGGGGAGATCCACCTCTCCGGATTCATAAGCTTTGAAAAGGGCAAGACTTACTTCCGTCTTCTCCGCCATTTCAGCTTCACTATACCCCATGATCTCCCTCATATCTCTGATTCTTTCTGCGATTTCCAGGAGTTGGCCTTTTGCTGTCTCTGTCTTCATTTTTACCTCCAAATAAAAAAAACCCGTCCCAAAAGAATTTCCTTAGAATTCTTTGAGACGAGTCCTCTTCTATAAAAAGAACAATACCCGCGGTACCACTCAAATTGCGTTCTCACGCCACTCAGGCTCCATCAAGCCGTATGCATTAACGCAGCAATCACGGGAGGCCTCTACTGGCTTTCGCTTTCTGTCCTCCGGCTCGGAAGTGATAGGTATCAGGTCCCTTCGCAACCGGCTCACACCATACCCGGCTCGCTTTTGCTATCTTACCTGGCCGTCTTCGTCGCAGCCTTTCAAAAAATCGTTAAACCTTAATTACCACAAAGGAATTGAAAAGGTCAACCTAGTAAGAGAATAAAAATATCCAAATTTTTCATTGGTTATTCTGATAACAAAATAGAAGAAGAGAACAATAATCATGAAACTAGATATCGTTTTTTGCATTGAATCAGAATAAAAACGGGGATATTTCATCCCATACAGAAGATGATCAGCCAATCATCTTCTCGTATCTTTCCATTAACTTCTCCTTAAAAGATGGAGAAACCTCAAGATCATCAAGCAGATCAGAAAAAGAACGGTTGTACTTTTTTGAAAGAATAAGCGCATTTTCAAAGACACTTTCTTCTCTTGTCTTATTTGTTGCCTCTGCTGCTGCCTTTTCTGCTGCTTCTGCTGCCGCTCTATTTATATTTTCTTGATAAATTGACACCATGTTGTTACTCCCATGAAACAGATGATACAACTAATCAAATGTGGGGATGAATTAACCACCCCCACATAGATGATGATGGTCAGCCAACCATCTTCTCGTATCTTTCCATT
>JALFRH010000028.1 GCA_022785155.1 Spirochaetales bacterium | reverse complement strand
CAGATATTTCAAGATACTTGGCCATTTTGCCCCCCTTTCCTTTTACATATGTTATTACAGATTTTCTTTTTTTTCTCCTAAAATAGACAAATTGGGGGACAACTCCCCCAATTTGATCAATCAGTTATTTGATTAATAGATGCCCCAGAATGCAGCTCTCTCATTATTTCCATACCACATAAACTGGTGAGAAATATATCCTGCGCAACGCCAAGCGATAAGGATGGCTACAAAGAATGCACCAAGCCATGGGCTTCCTGTCAACTTGTACAATTTTCTATAGAGATAGTTACAAATTGGAACAAGAGGAATAAGAGACAGAATACACTGAATGTGAAGAACATCACCGTTATTTACACCAGAATATGTGTATACATAGGCAATAACAATCAACAATGCCATTCCAAGAGATGTAAATACTACATTGAGCAAAGTATCAACAGAGTCATTTACTCCCTTAAATGAAACCATGTTATTTAATGTACTGATTATAAGGGTGCAAGGAAGTATGATGATAAAGTACCTAGCCATTCTTCCAAAACTATATCCTTTCATTAATTCAAATGCACCATCTATCATTAGGAATCTTGAATCAAAGAAGGTGTTGATGAATACTGCTGCTGTATAACAAGCAACAAAGAGAACAACTGCAATAAACAGATTCTTAATGACGTTTAGTACTCCACCACAGCCAAGCCTCATTTCTTTTACAGATGAAAGGCTCTGGTTGTTTTTCTTCTTTCCGATTAATCCTAACAGTAAGTAGAGAACTAATCCTACACCTGCAGTCAAACCTAGCATAAAGAATGTTCTCATTTGACCAGGTTCCCATGGAAGCCAAAGCGACATAGTTTTATTAGAAGCTACAAAGCTCTGATCTGCCATTTGTGCACCATAAGCACCAGCAAAACCTGCAATTGTTGTAGCAATTAAATATAGCATGAAGTTCATTCCCTTCAGCTCCATTCTTGCTTCAGGAAGCTTGTTTTTACAAGTGTTAAATATTGTTGTACTAAGTATTAATGATGCGATTGAAATAACTGCACCAATCATTGCAACAAATGAAAGGGTTGTCATTATTAACGCACTATACCCTACTACACAGTTTTTGCTATCAATCGGTTTAGTAGCAGGATCAGTCAACTCACCATTATTCCATCCCATTGTTTGACAATAGAATTCTACTGCCTCGCTTACAGCTGTCCAGCTCCACAAGTTTCCGTTATGCATTGTAACTGGGCTTAAGAACAATCTAGCTGTTCCTTTTTCGCAAGCTTCTTTCAATGACTTGGAATTGTTTATTGTGGTGTCAAAACAATCTCCTATTTTTGTAGATTCTGCTGATGGATCATGAATATAGTCACAGATATCATACCAATTATTCCTTTCAACGCCAGATGAAACATGGAATATCTTCTTATATTGATCTGTTTCTCCCAAATAATAACTACCTGTTTTTCCTGATAATTCATGAGTACCTAAGCCTATGAGGAGATTCATTTGAGGATCTCTTATCACAGTATAACCAGCAACATTGGCCTTTACTCCATATGCTCTTTCTGTTAATCTGGCAGCCTTGAGATACTTGCTTACTATATCTTCCTGTTCAGCTTTCTTTTCAAGATATCTACCGTAATCAACATCATTTAGCTTTGCCCTTGCTACCTCATCTGCATCCTGAAGGATTTCATCTTCAGCAAATTCAATACCAAAATCATCATGGAGCACATTGATAAGTCTGTCATTAAGAGTTAGATTCTGCCCATAATAAGAGACCATTTTTGTAAACAAATGTCTTCCAGTGGAATGTGCCCACGCAGAGATTCTTGTTGGATCAACAAACTCTAAAGAAAGTGCATATTGATAAGCATCCCATACACCCATTGTAGCACCACGATTATAACTTCCACCATTCATACCCGTAGTACCATCTTCAAGGATATTAGGTTGATCAGATAATCCTGCTCCGTAAGCACTGATATTGAGAACAACAAATCCTCTTCTTGCAAGTTCCCAAGCCATCATGCTATCTGCAGCAAGGCTTTCTGAACCTCCATGTGTCATCAACACACATGGATAAGACATGGTGCTGTCAGCATTGCTTGGACGATATAGTTCCATGTGTAAATCACCGCCTCTTACATCAAGTACTACATCAGTTACCTCAATGCTATGATTCTTTGTAATGATCATGTTAGCTAACCAGCTAAAAACAAAAACCAGAATTAAGAATAGACACAATAACCTAAAACTACCCTTGGTAGTCTTTAAGCTAAGAAACTTCTCCGATTTTTCCATAAGTCCTCCTGTTTTTATACATTATCTTAAAGTATAATTGGTATTTGTAAAGACATTTCTTCTTTCTTTTAATAACCAATTTTGATTATTGTACAAATATTGAGAAAATATAGAAAAATCATTTTCTATATTATTTTCTAATATAATATAAACTATCCGAAGAATCTTATCAAAATTATTTCCGCAACAATGAAGTACTATTTTGATATATATTAAAGTATTACTTTCTTATTTTTATGAAAAGTGCATTAAATAGTATTCTACTATCTTTATGTATTTATGTTTTCGCGACGCATTCAAATTTTTTCTAACATACAATAAAACCAAATAAATATTTGTACGTATTCATCATAAACGACGTCTTAATGACTTGATTTTGTAAATACAAATGTTAATATAACGAATATGGTTGAACAGAAAAACAATATCTATATTGGAATCGAGCTTGGATCCACAAGGATAAAAACAGTAGCCATAGACGACAATAACCGAGTTTTGGCTTCAGGCTCCTTTGTTTGGGAAAACAAACTCATAGATGGAATCTGGACCTATGGCATGGATGAAGTAAAGGCAGGTCTCAAAGCCTCCTACAATGCCTTAAAGAGAGATTACAAAGAAAAGACAGGAAATAGCCTAAACTCTCCCTCCGCCATAGGAATCTCTGCAATGATGCACGGGTATATAGCACTTGACGAGGATGACAATCTCCTTGTTCCGTTCAGAACCTGGAGAAATACAATCACAGAAGAGGCCGCCTCTAAGCTCTCTGATCTCTTTGACTTCAATATCCCCCAGCGTTGGACAATTGCACACTTATATGAAGCAATGCTAAAGGGAGAAGAACACCTGAAGAGAGTGAAGAAAGTATTCACCCTCTCCTCCTACGTTCACTATCTCCTGACAGGTGAAAATGTAATAGGAATCGGCGACGCTTCGGGCATGTTCCCTATAGATAGCTCTACTTATGACTGGAATAAAGAGTATTCAACTCTCTTTGAAAAAATCTCCAAGGACATGGGTTATGACTTCTCCCTCTCCTCACTCTTTCCAAGAGTATTGAGGGCAGGAGAGAATGGAGGGTATCTCACAAAAGAGGGATCACGGATACTGAGTGATGAAGATACAGAGGTAGGGATACCCTTTGCTCCTCCTGAAGGGGACGCAGGTACAGGTATGGTCGCCACCAACAGAGTGAGAGTAGGAGGAGGTAACGTTAGCGCAGGCACCAGCGACTTTGCAATGGTTGTCCTCTCCCATATGCCAGGGCGCCATAGGGAATTGGATATGGTGACCACTCCTTCCGGACTCCCGGTGGCTATGGTACACTGCAATAACTGCACTTCGGATATAAACTTCTATATTTCTCTCTTCAGGGAGTTCTCTCGTCTTATAGGCTCCGACATCAAAGACGATGAAATATTCTCTCTTCTCTATTCCTCTGCACTCAATGCTGAGGGCAAGGCTGGAGATTACGTCAGCTGCAACTACTACTCAGGAGAGGGTGTCACGGATTTCCAGAGGGGAATACCACTCTTTTTGCACTCCCCTTCCGCTCCACCTTCTCTCTCGTCATTTATGCGCTGCCATATATACTCCGCTCTCGCCACACTATCCTTGGGCCTTGAAGTATTGAGAAAGGAGAACATAGAGATCAAATCTCTCTTGGGGCACGGAGGATACTTTAAGTCTGAAAGCGGCATAAGGACACTCTCTGCAGCAGCATCGACTCCTGTATCTGTCATGGAGACAGCTGGAGAAGGAGGCGCATATGGCATGGCTGTATTGGCTTCCTTCTTGATAAACAAGGGAGAAATGAGCTTGGAAGACTATTTGGATCAGAAAGTATTTTCTGATGCTGTAATCAAGACATATATGGCTAGCGATAAAGAGAGAGAGGATTACGCATACTTCCTTTCTCAATACAAAAAGATACTAAGTGTCGAAAGAAAGACACTGGAGGTGTTCTGATGCTTGAAAAGCTGAAAAAAGAAGTTCTGGAAGCAAACCTTCTTTTACCCAAGTATGGCCTTGTCACATTCACATGGGGCAATGTCTCGGGAATTGACAGGGAATCGAGATTAATGGTGATAAAGCCCTCTGGAGTTGAATACTGTGATATGAGGGAAGAGGATATGGTTGTTGTGGATATGGAAGGAAGAGTGGTGGAAGGAAGCCTTCGTCCCTCTTCAGACACCCCCACCCATATAGAGCTATATAAAGCATTTCCAAATGTGGGAGGTATTGTCCACACCCACTCAAGAATGGCTGTAGCATTTTCTCAGGCAGGGCTCCCAATCCCTCCCCTTGGCACTACCCATGCCGACTACTTTTATGGCCCTATCCCATGCTCCAGAACTCTCACGAAAGAAGAGATCGAGAGTGGTTACGAGAAAAACACAGGACTCGTCATAAAAGAGACCTTCACTGATATAGATCCCCTTGCCGTTCCAGGGGTCCTTGTAAAGAGTCATGGGCCCTTTGCATGGGGAAAGAATGCAAAGGATGCTGTACACAACGCTTCTGTATTGGAGGAAGTTGCATATATGGCATACCACACCCTTACACTCAAGAACGACACAGAGAGTGTCGACGATTATCTATTAGACAAGCACTACTATAGAAAGCATGGCTTCAATGCCTACTATGGACAGGAGAAAAAATAATGAAAAAGAAAGAATTCTGGTTTGTTGTGGGATCTCAGTTCCTATATGGAGAGGAAGTATTAAATACTGTAGAGAAGAGGGCAAAGGAGATGGCTCAGTTCTTCTCCTCTACCCTGCCCTACCCAGTTGTTTACAAGGTGACAGCCAAAACAGCAAGTGAAATAAGCGCTGTCATGAAGGAAGCCAATTATAGGGAAGAGTGTCTGGGAGTTATCTCTTGGTGCCACACCTTCTCCCCATCAAAGATGTGGATAGATGGGCTCTGTAATCTTCAGAAGCCACATTGTCATCTTGCAACTCAATATGAGAGAGAGATTCCAGACAATGAAATAGACATGGATTATATGAACCTGAATCAGTCTGCCCATGGAGACAGAGAGCATGGATTCATATCCACCAGGCTTCGTAAATACAGGAAGATCATAACTGGATACTGGAAGGACGAAATGGTACTGGAAAAGCTATCCTCCTGGATGCGTGTATGCGTGGGAGTATATACATCAAGGCACATGAAAGTAATGCGCTTTGGCGACAATATGCGTGAGGTAGCTGTAACTGAAGGCGACAAAATAGAGGCAGAGAGAACCCTTGGCTGGGAAGTGAACACATGGGCTGTGGGAGACCTGGTGGAAGAGATGGGTAGAGTGAAGGAAGAGGAGATAGACCAGCTCTTCTCTCTCTATTCCTCCATCTACACTATAGCTACCGATGATATAGACGCCATCAGGTATCAGGCAAGGGAAGAAATAGCCATCAAGAGGATGATGGACTCCATTGGAGCCAAGGCATTCTCAAATACCTTCCAGGACCTTTATGGAATGGATCAGCTTCCAGGACTGGCCACCCAGCACTTAATGAGCCTGGGCTATGGCTACG
>JALFRH010000258.1 GCA_022785155.1 Spirochaetales bacterium | reverse complement strand
AAACTCTATGAACTGAGCAGTCTTGAAACAAAGGATGTAGGCGCATTCCTAAGGGAAGCCGGAGATTTCTCCAATCCTCTTTCATTCTTTGCAGAAAGCAGGGAAGATACAAAGAATGCATATATCATCATGCGGACTATTGTAGAGAGATCCGGTAAGCTCACCGCCCTTAACCTTACTGCCGCAGTTCTTGCTTCCGGAGAAGGCGACGATCCGAGAAGACCGGTTGTAATCAACGCAGACGGCACGACCTTCTATAAGACATGTTTCCTTGAGGATTATGTAAAAGAGTATTTGGATCAGATTCTCTGGAAGAAGGAAGGAAGAATCTGCCAGATTGTTTCCATTGAAAACTCTCCTACAATCGGAGCAGCAATTGCAGGACTCTGCATCTGATGAAAAAAATACTGGTTGTAGCCTCAGATAAAGCGGAGCTCAAAGGTCTCAATGGTGATTTTCTCACCTTGGTCTCCGGAGTAGGTCCCATTCTTGCCTCGGCAAAGACTGCCGGGGCCATTGTAATGACAGGGGCTGAAGTGGTTGTGAGCATAGGATCCTGCGGTAGCCTCGGAAGAATCAAAAGAGGGGAGGTGGTGTCATTTTCTAATGTAGTGACCCCTGACCAGGATTTGTCTTCAATGCACCTTTCCCTTGGCTCCACCATAGATTGGAACCGCTCCACCATAAGAGAGCTGAGGACGGCTGACAGGAAATCGGGGCTTACCCTCCTTTCCTCAGGCACTTTTACCTCCTCTTATAGAGATGTGTTTTCTTCTTTCTCCTCAGACTGCGTAGATATGGAGGCCTATGGTGTAGGGATAGCGGCTTTATCCCAGGGTATTCCTTTCTATGCCATAAAGCTTGTTACGGATATTGTGGGGGACCACTCCACTGTGGGGGATATTTCCTTCTCTATGAGGGAAGGTAGAGCCCGTCTCTTCCAGGTTCTTCAAGAGCTGGGAGACTCACTTTAGCCTTACTTTCGTCTTTCAGCTTCAGCCTGTCACCTACAGGGGAAGCTGTAAGCTCGTCTAAAAAGAGATATACCCTCTCCTTATCCTGGTCCCAAATCTTTTGGGATGCTTCCAGAAGGGAAGCAATGGCCTCCTTTGAGGTGTCATCCAACTTGATCTTCTTTTCCAACACCGGTTCCCAGACTCTGCAGACCTCGACGCCCTTTATACTCTCCACCCCTTCCAAGGTTATATTCATATTTGCGCTGCTGTAGGCTGATGTAAGGTGTGAAAGCCACTCGATGTTTGTTACATACTCCTCCGGATGGAGTATGCAGGGAGGAGAAGCCGTAGAAAGGGAAAGAATCTTATACTCATCTGCATCTGGATAGAGTTTTCTTGCCTCAATATATGCAGCGAGTATGGGGTTGTTGGCTATCATTCCACCATCAATAAGCGTCAGTTTCTCGTCTGTCTCCCTATCTATAAATACAGCAGGAGCAAAATAGGTGGGGGCGGCGCTGGTGGCTCTTGCAGCTTCCCTCAGGAGAAAACCATGGCTGTCCCAGGAACGGAAAATGTAGCTGGTGCAGCCGGAGACATTGGTGCTTACAGCCATAGTAGGGACTCTGGCTTCAGAGAGAAGGGTATCTCCGAAGACTTCATCAAGAAACATCTCCAAAGGAACCGTGTCATACTTGTCCCCAAGCATCTTGGACATCTTTCCGACTATTTTCCATAAGCCCTTGGAGTCATCGGGAATGAATATCTTCTTTCCGTTTTCAGTATATAGACCCAATAGGGATTCAGGATCTCCAAGTCTCTCGATTTTTCCTTTCTCCACTATTTCTGTGGTTTTTCTGAATCTGCCTTTCTCCACGATTTCAGTTACTTCCCAATCATCCCCCTCTTCCTTCTTCAGACCTAGATTCTCTATAGGGGCTGTCAGTCCCAGGGCGATGAGTGCACCTGTACTTGTTCCTGCAACAAGGTCGAAATATGAGTACAAAGGACGGGAAAGGCCTCTCTCCTTCAATTCTTCATTGATTTTTTTCAGAATATAGGCAGGAACAATACCCCTCATTCCTCCACCGTCAATGGTAAGGATGTATCTTGTTTCCTTTTTCTTTTCCTCTTTTTTCCCTCTTCTTAGAAAATCAAACCACATAAAAATAAAGATAATTGTCTTCCCTTTCTTTGAATAGTCCCCCAATGGACTATTATTCTTTCCTTGTTATCCCAGTTAATAAAAAAAGTGTCATAGGAGGGGTAGTATGGCCCCTTTCCCCTTTCTCGACACACCCCCGATGAATATAATCAAGGTATGTCGGTTATGGATGAATATAAAGATTGTACCCTTTGCCCCAATATGTGCAGGGTGGATCGCAGCAGAGGGGAGAAGGGAGTCTGCAGGCAAAGTGACAAGACTAAGATAGCTTGGGTAGGGCTTCATAGAGGTGAAGAGCCCCCATTGGTGGGAGAAAAAGGCTCTGGAATGATATTCTTTACAGGCTGCCCCTTACACTGTGCATACTGCCAAAACCGTCAGATTTCAGGTAGCGATGGAGAAAACTGGGGAATAGAGGTGGATGAAGACGAGCTGTCATCTTTGATGCTGGATCTGGAGAGAATGGGGGCCACAACCCTTAATCTTGTTACAGGCACCCATTTTATTCCATCAATCATCACGGCCCTTGAAAAGGCCAAGGCCCGAGGCTTCTCCCTTCCTGTAGTGTGGAATAGCTCAGGATATGAGAATATCCATGGCTTGGAACTGATTGACGACTATATAGATATCTATCTTCTGGACTGCAAGACCCTTTCGAAGAGGGTTGCAGGAGTGTTTTGTGGTAGAAGCGGATATGCTTCAGCCATTCTTCCTGTTATGGACTGGCTTAAGGAGAGACACAGCAGAACGGATCTTGAGAAAATGAAGGGTACAATCATCAGACACCTTGTTTTTCCTGGCACAGTCTGGGCTTCCGAAAAGTTTCTTAGAGTCTTCGGTGAAAAATATAAAGACAATTTTTATCTATCCCTTATGTGTCAATTCGTTCCCCCCAAAGAGGACCCGAGTCTATGTGCCATAAGCGACGAGGAGTATGAACATCTGTTGGATGTGGTGGATGAAATGGATATAGAGGAAGGATTCCAGCAGGAAAAGAGCGACGACGATATTCTTTGGATTCCCGATTTCACCAAAGATGTGCCTTTTCCCGCCTCCTTTGCAGATCCTTCCCCTCTCTTTCTGAAGCTTAAAAGAGCAAAATCAGTCTGAGATGATGGTTCCTTGGAACTTTTGGTTCTTAAGGATATTCATAGTGTTTTCAATATCCCTGCCGTCGGCGCAGATGACGCACATTCCCTCTTCTTCTGCAATACCTGAAGCCACAGGATCGAAGGGGGCGTTCAAACCCGGTTTCCACTCATAGCCAACCATCTTTCTGAAATCTTTCCAGCTTATTGAATCCAAAGGCTTTGCATCCGGGTTCTTCCTTGGGTCGTCTGTATATACTTTCTTGATGTTGGAAAGGTTTACGACCTTCTTTCCACCGAAACGGCGTGCAAGATATACTGCATCGGTGTCTGTGCTGAAGCCAGGCTTCCAACCTGCAGCCACAAGTATTCTTCCTTCAAAGCCGATGTCCGCCGTAGGGTCGGTGACCACTTCGTCCGATGTGTAATCGGAAAAGACAGCCCTCATTATTTCTCCGTTGAGATGGGTGGCCTTGATGCCCAGCCAGTCCTGGGCTCCAGTGTCCTGGTTTCCCCTTACAGCTCTGTAGGCTTCCTGGTAGATTCTTGCAGGAGCTCCACCTCCGCATACAAGAATAAGCTTTGCCTCTTTATTCTCTTCCAAATACTTGACGATTGCCTCTCTGAAGGCCTTCAAAAACACCGAATCAACTTTCTCCGGGGCGATTATAGATCCGCCCACTGATAGTACAGTCAGGTCCATTTTTCTTCTCCCTTTGGAGAGAATAACACAAATTGTCCTATAAGAGGGGCTTTTTTGGACAAATTTAGGGGAAAACGTGTTCTATTAATGGAGGATAAAAATGATTAATCAACTTAACAACATTCTACTTGAGGGGACAACCGTAAACGATCCCGAAGTAGTGGCTACAAGTCTTACGACGAAAAAACGGCTTGTAAAGTTCAATCTCGCCAACGATCAGTACTGGCTGGACCGGTCGGGGAACATGCAGCAGGATACTCTCTTCATTCCTATCCAGTGTTGGGGCGATTTAGGCGAAAGATGCCTTGAGAGGGTGAAGAAGGGAATGGCTGTAAGGTGTCTGGGAAGGCTTAGGATGTGCAGATGGGAGACAAAGAAAGGTGAGAGGAGGGTCACCATGGAAATAATCTGCACCCACCTGGAATACAGGCCTCTTTCCAAGGGAAAGGCGGGGCAGGTGGAGATTATCGAAGATGAAAACGGTGAAAGCGATATGCTATCCGATTTTTCAGTTCTCTATGAGTTTTAAAGAGAGGGGATCACTGGTCCCCTTCCTTTCTTATTATTTCCACGTCTGTCTTTCCGTCTATGCTCTCGATGTTTACCTTTACGACCTCTTTCTGTGATGTAGGAACGTTTTTCCCCACATAATCAGGTCTGATGGGAAGTTCCCTGTGTCCTCTGTCTATAAGGACGCAGAGAGATATCCTCTTTGGCCTTCCTTTTGCAAAGATACTGTCGATGGCGGCCCTGCAGGTGCGTCCTGTATATAATACATCGTCACAGATTATGACTTCCTTTCCATTGATATCTACAGGAAAAAGAGATCCCTTTACTTCCGGTATCTCCCTTTTCTTTGAGAGGTCGTCCCTATAAAATGTTATGTCAAGGGTACAGAGGGGAAGTCTTTTTCCTGTATTTTTCTCAATGTTGTCCCTGAGAATCTCGGAAATCGGTATGCCTCTGGTGTGTATTCCCGCCAGTACCACTTTGTCAAGGTCCTCGCTTTTTTCAATGATTTCATAGGAGAGCCTCATTAGGGCTCTTTTGACTTCCGTCTGTGTAAGAATCTGTACACGTCTTTCCATTTTTGTTTCGCCTTATACATTTGTTAAGCCATTTGCATTTCTTTTTCAACACTTATTGACCATTTTTATTGCTGCGTGATAGGATGCATCAGCAAAAAAAGTCTTTAAGCTGGTACAGAGAGACCGGTAAGGCATTGAATATAGGGACAGTGGGCCCTGGTTTACTACAGTCTTGCCGGAGGGGTGAGACCTTTTTTTTCTCCTTTATCAGCCTGGACAAAGGAGCAACAGATGGATAACAACAACGGCGTCATCTACAACGTAAAGGAACTGGGAACAGGAAAGACCATGGTTCTTGGCCTTCAGCACATGTTTGCAATGTTCGGAGCAACAGTATTGGTTCCGATCATTACAGGTCTCAGCGTCAGTTCAACCCTGCTATTTGCAGGAATCGCAACTCTCTTTATGCACCTCGTGACAGGAAGAAAGATTCCAGTATTCTTGGGTTCATCCTTCGCTTTCTTGGGTGGATATGCAGCTGTTAAGGCAGCAGGTGTCGCTCTGGGATATACAGAAGCCATTTCCCTTGTATATGCTTGTGTAGGAGTCGCTTGTGCAGGTCTTTTGTACCTTGTCCTTGCTTTGATCTGCAAAATCTACGGAAGTAAGAATGTCATGAAGTTCTTCCCACCGGTAGTAACAGGACCAATCATCATCGCCATCGGTCTCAACTTGGCTCCTTCCGCCATCAACAACTGTACTACAAACTGGCTTGTGGCCCTTGTTGCAATCGTAGTTGTCATCGTCTGCAACATCTGGGGAAAGGGCATGATAAAGATCATTCCTATCCTCATCGGAGTCATTGCTTCCTATGTCATCGCTCTTGTGGTGGATCCAAGCGCAAGAATGGCTGTAGTTGAAAAGGTTGCAGGCGCAGCATGGTTCGGCCTTCCATTCAAAATGGAGGATACAGTATTCGGTCTGTTTTTCAGCGGCAACGTAGACTGGGGCTTCCTCTTCTCTTCCATCATTACAATCGTACCAATCGCCTTTGCTACAATGATGGAGCACGTAGGTGATATCTCAGCCATCAGCGGAACAGTGGGAAAGAACTTCATCGAGGATCCAGGTCTTCACAGAACACTTGTGGGAGACGGTGTAGGAACAGCAATCGCTTCTCTCTTCGGCGCTCCTGCAAATACAACTTATGGCGAGAACACAGGTGTCTTGGCTCTTACAAAGGTCTACGATCCATTTGTAATCAGACTGGCAGCCGTGTATGCCATCGTCCTCTCTTTCTGCCCTAAGTTCGCCGCCCTTATCGAAGCTATGCCAAGTGCAACAATCGGCGGTGTATCACTTATCCTCTACGGTATGATCTCAGCCATCGGTGTAAGAAACGTAGTAGAGAACAAGACAAACTTCCAGGAGTCAAGAAACGTCATCATCGCAGCTCTCATCCTTGGTCTTGCCATCGGTATCTCCTATAGCGCTGCAGGTTCCATCTCCTTCGGTTCTGTAAGCTTCTCCGGTCTCGCAGTTGCATCCATCGTAGGTATCGTCCTTAATGCTGTCCTTCCAGGAAGAAGAAAGGAATATATGCCTAACGAAGAAAACTCCAGCTCCCTCGGTAAGTATTGATTGCCGTAGAGCGTTTCAGGGGCGGGTTTTCCGCCCCTATTTTTACACCCCTTGGTAGGGGACATACTCGTTTTCTTCCCCGAAAGTGCTTCTCCTGGGGGCTGTGACGAAGAAGTCGTCACTGGTGTCTGTATCTATGGCTCCAGGCATTCTGGCCATTACCCTGGAAGAGGTGATAAGGGAGGAATCCATGGCCTCCCCTTCCCATTGCCCCGATAGAATGGCATCGTCATATAGAGTGCTTTTATCTCCGTCCTTAAAGGCATCCTCTCCTTTTTCACTATAAAAGAAGGCATCCATCACCTCTCCCTTCTCCTCTTTTCTTATAATCACTGCGCCTTCAGGACCTGAGAGCGTGGAGGGGCTTTGGGCATTGAGGACATATGTCATTTTGCCTCTCTTTCTCTCCCAGTCTTCTTTTGTGGTTTTTTTATCCCAGTAGATTAGTATGATGTCCCCTTGGTTTACCTTGATTGAGGGGAGGGAATATGAGTATTTATCGTCAGAAACCACAACCCCGGCAGTGTCTCCGGAAGTCAACACATACAATTCGATTCTGTCGGGATTGGATTGGGTCCCCTTTACAGATACTTCGTTGATTATGATATGGGGAATGTTGTTGTTCTTTCCTATTATGGAGAAATAGAGCCTCTCCTTATTTCCGTTCATGCCGGAAAGCGTGATTTTTATTCCGACTTTTTCCCCTGGAGAAAGGAAAAAGGGCAGAGGTGCTTCAAAAGATGAGCCCAGCTGATTCTTCATTATTATATATTCGTCAGCCAGCATCTCCTTTATCTCCACGCTCTCTGAAAAGGAAATATGGAATACGCTGTCTTCGTCTACACCCCAGGACAAGAGGGATGGGGGAGTCTTCACCAGGCTGCCGGTTGTGTCTTCGATGATTCCTTCTCCAGGGGTGCAGGAAACAATGGCAAGGGACAATAAAACAAACAATGAAATCTTCTTCATATTTCTTATAACACTTTTTTACCCCCGCTTGTCTTTTTCTACCAAGGAAGGGAAAAAATATGAAAACTCATAATTACAATCTCTTTCTTCCTGTCAATATTGTTGAACACATTGTTTCCTTTGGGGTATTCTGTACCCAAATGAGTATCTTAAAACCACATAAGTTAGGGGTTATTGCCGGCCCCGGCTCAGAATATTTTACAGGCAAGGTAGTGAAACATCTCAGAAGACTGTATATAGATCGTTATGAGAAAGTTTCAGAGGCTTTGACGAAACGTCATGGAATCACAGGAGACGAACTCTTGAAGACTGTAACTCTCCTGGACGATTTGGATTCCAAGAAGATTCCTACAGGAAAACTCCCCACTTCCTTCCATTGTCCTGACTTCTCAATCAATGTGAAGTATACAAGGTTCAGCAATGGCGAAGAGAAGGCTGAGATCATAGATCCTGTCAGAGGCCTCAATGTATATGTCATCCATGACGTATCCAATACGGCTCCCATTAAGGTTGCAGGTTTGGATGAACCCCAGGTAATAAGCGTCAATGACCACCTGATGTTCCTCTTCACCACTGTCAACGCCCTTACAAATGCCGGAGCTGCGTCAATTACCCTGGTTCTGCCTACATATCCCTATGCACGCCAGCACAAGAAGGCTTCCAGAGAGGCTTTGACAGCCGCTATGTTCGCCCGCTTTGCCGAGGAATTGGGTGTAAACAGAATCATTACTCTTGATATCCACTCAAGGGAAATCGAGAATGCATTCTCAACCTGCAGACTTGAAAACGTCCATGGGTCCTATCAGACCCTCATAGCTCTGAGACGCCTCATCGATTTCTCCGATCCTGATATCGTAGTAGTTTCTCCCGATACAGGAGCTGTAAACAGAAACAAGTTCTATGCCCAGGCCCTTCATAGGCCATTGGCCATGTTATATAAAGAGAGGGATTATTCCCAGGTCTCTACAAGCGCCAAGAATACAAACATCAAGTCTATCAACCTTCTTGGAGACGTAAAGGGTAAGATTGTTCTTATGGCTGACGATATGATTGCAACTGGAGGTACAATGATCATCGCCATGAGAGAGCTTATGAATAGAGGCGCCAAGAAAGTAATCGTCATGGTATCCCTCCCATTCTTCAATGGCGGTGCCATCGAAAACTTCGATCAGGCTTATAAAGAAGGTATTTTCTATAGGATCATCGGAACAAATGCTGTTTATCAGGGAAAGGAACTTTTGGAGAAAGAGTGGTTTATCCAGGCAGATGTAACCGAACTCTTTGCCAGAGTAATCTCTCGTCTGCACCATGGCAGGGCCATTTCTCCTCTTCTCGATAACAGAAAGTTCATTCAGAAGCTGGTCGACACGACTCAGGCCAATCCTTCTGCTCCTTTGTCCATTACAGACAGCGGCATGCCTGACTGATAAGAGGAGAGTGCAATATGCAGATGTCCAACAGAATCTCAGGCTTCCAATGTTCTCCAATAAGAAGATTGGTGCCTTTGGCAAGAAGTGCAAAGGAGAGAGGTGTACATGTAATACACCTGAATATCGGTCAGCCTGATATCAAGACTCCTAAAGAGGCTTTGGATGCCATACATAATTATAGTGACGATATCATCGCTTATGGATTGAGCGAAGGTGAAGTGGGACTAAGAAAGGCCCTCCTTGAGTATTATAAGAAGATGGGAATCGATGATTTGACCCTCAATGATATTATGATCACCACAGGAGGCTCCGAGGCCCTTCAGTTCACCTTCCTGACTCTCTGCGACCCCTATGACGAGTTCATCATCCCTGAGCCCTATTATACCAACGTAGCTACCTTTGCAAATGTAGCCATGGTAAGGCTTTGTCCAGTGACAAGCAGCTCTTCCAACGGCTTTATCCTCCCATCCATCGATGCCTTTGAAGATAAAATCAACAAAAAGACCATGGGAGTACTGCTTTGTTCACCCAACAACCCTACAGGACACGTCTATACAAGGGAAGAGTTGACTGCGCTGTTGGAGATGTGCAGGAGACACGATATCTTCTTGGTTGTTGACGAAGTCTATAGAGAGTTCTGTTATGATGGAAAGAGTTTTACTTCAGTGCTTTCTTTCCCTGAATATGCCGATAGAGTCATATGTATAGACTCCTTCTCCAAGAGATTCAGCATGTGTGGTTCCCGTATCGGAGCTATTGTCACAAAAAACAAAGAGTTTATGGAGAACTGCCTCAAAATGGCTCAGGCTCGTCTCTGTTCCCCTGCCGTCGAGCAGGTTGCTGCAGAGGCCGCCCTTACTGCCCCCCAGTCTTATATCGACCAAACGGTGGAGGAGTACGAGAGGAGAAGAAATGTCCTTGTAAGTGCCATGCAGAAAATCGAAGGAGTCAGGGTTAACATGCCCAAGGGTGCATTCTACTTTGTGGCGGACCTTCCTGTGGATGACGCTGAGAAGTTTGCCATCTGGATGCTCAACGAGTTTACCTACAAAGGAGCCACAGTCATGTTCGCTCCTGCCGAGGGCTTCTATTGGACCGAAGGTTTGGGAAAATGCCAGGCCAGATTTGCATACGTACTAAATGAAGACGAACTGAAACTAGCAGCAGAGTGTCTGAAAGTCGGACTTAAAACCTACAGAAAAGAAGTAATGCACGTCTAGGAGGATTACGTGTCTGATTTGTTTTCCCCTGTATCTGTTCTATCAAAGCTGAGTCTCCAGAAGGCTCAGCGAAATCTTGATGACTCCAAAACCTATCTTTTCAATGATTTTAGGAGCATTGCAAAAATATTATCCCAATACAATCCCTTGGAAGTCATGAAGATGTCCCTATGGGAAGAGAGACGTATAGATGCCGTATCCACCAAGGATGAAGTGAAGAGAAGAGCAGCAGTGCTGCTTCCTATTATTCTTCAATCAATTGTTGAATCTGATTTTATGGAGGGCAGGGGGACCAGTCTTGAAGTCAAGTCAAAGGACTGGGAAAGGCTTAAGTCTCTTTCCGAGGATATTGTGAGAAGACTGGCAAGGATCATAGATTCCTTGTCAGCCATTGCCATTTGTAACGGCGACTCTGACGTCGTGGAAGCCGAAAAGCTCAGGAGCAGCATTGAAAAGAGACTCCTTCCCGGTTCAGTGGACAAAGAGTCCCAGGAAAGGGAGATATGGCGGCTTAGATCACAGTTTGAGGAGATTCCTGATTTCCAGTCGAGGATGGGCTCCGACTATATAGCTTTTATTCTCAATGTCCAGAATATTTCCAGATATAGCCTCAACTGTATCGACGACCTGGTAAGGGATGTAGCTTTATATAAAGAGGAATACTCCCTTTCCGAAGCCCAGATGCGTTCTTCAGGGGAACTGGACGGACTCACTGAAAAACAGATTTTTGATAAAATAACAAAGAAAAACCACTGGGAGGGAAGAGCCCAAAGCCTTACTGACAGAAGGGACGGATACTCTCTCTTCATGCCTGAAACATATTCATCTCTTCCTGAAGAAGCCTATGCGCAATACTCTGTAAAGGCCTTCTCCTTGAATATTGATGCCTTTATATCCCGTGGGTTCTGGCCTGCCGCCAGATATCCATTCTTTGAGATGGATGGAAAGATCTACACCTTTGTAGGAAAGCATCTTCCTTTCTTCCTCTCCCTTTCCTGCCTTATAGATAGATTCCTTGCATCCTCAAGGGACGTGCTTTCCATCTTCAATCTCATGGATTGCGATACATATAGCTATGATGGAAACAAAATCGAGATTTCCGTTTTGCCCAGCGTCCTGGATATAAACCCTGTGCTATATCCCTCTTCCTTAAGGAATATACTTAGAAGAAGAAAGGCTGAGGATAGTGTCCAAAGGAAACTTGGACACAAGAAGCTTGTCGTCGATCCGGATATGGAAGAGGATATGGAGAAGAAGGATGATGTGCTTTATGTCTCTTCAGCCTTCCTTTCCCGTGCCACAGTGGACAAAAACGCAAAGAGAAATCTTCTTTCTTCTCTCTTAGGTGTTCTTGAACTCCCAAAGGAAGAGGAAAGCATCTATACGGAGACAGATGACTATTTTGAAGGAAGCGAGCCACCTCTGGATGACGTTGAGTGTGAGAAATCATCATATGAATATGAGTATGAGTACAATGATGAAGACGAAGACGAGATGTCCAAGAAACTGGATGAAAGATACGATAATCTGACACTTGTGGAATATGATAAAACCACACCTACAGAGGAAGAAAAGAAATCTCTCATCGATAGATATTCCCTTACAGATGAAATCATCAAAAAGAGCGAAGAGGAAGAGAACTACGAAGAACGTATGGAAAAGACTCTTGACGATGATATCTTCGACGACACAGAGGAAGAGGAACATCTTGATGATATTGGAGTCTCTGACAGCGACAGCGAATACTATGAAGAAGTTGAAGCCGGTGATGAATATATAGAGGAAGAAAAGACTCCAGAAGACGGACAGTTGGATTTCTTCTCCATTCTCGATGATGAATCTTCTGAAGAAAAAGAGTTTGAAGACGAACTGGACGAAGAGGATGAGGAGTCCTTTGAGGAAGAAGAAAAGAAAGAAGAGATTCTGGATAACGATATAGGTCTTCCTGATGAAGAGGAATCTGTTGAAGAAGAGAATATCGAAGAAACTGAGAGTACTCTAATGGATGAAGTCTCGGATCCTGCTCTTGAGATGGAAACGGAAGAGACGGAAGCTCCTGTAGAAGATGATGTCGTTGTAGAAGAAGAGGAAGAGTCGTCCGGATCTGAAGAAGCTCTGGATCCAGTAGAGACTGAACCCGAAGAGACGGAAGCTCCTGTAAAAGGTGATGTCATTGTAGAAGAAGAGGAAGAGTCGTCCGACTCTGAAGAAGCTCTGGAGCCAGTAGAGACTGAAGCCGAAGAGACGGAAGCTCCTGTAGAAGATGATGTCGTTGTAGAAGAAGAGGAAGAGTCGTCCGGCTCTGAAGAAGCTCTGGAGCCAGTAGAGACTGAATCGGAACCATCTCTTGATGATAGTGGCGAAGAGGACTTCGTATTGCCTATTGCCACAGTGGATGAAGAGCCTCTTGTAAAAGAAACGGAAGAAGAGACGAATCATAATCCAATTTCTTCAGACTCAAAGGAGAAAGAAGAAAACTCTTTTGTTTTTGACGACTCGGAAGTGTTGCCAAAGGCAGAAAGCGTAGAAAACAAAAAGCCTCCAATGAGCTTTACAGATAACCTTTTTGCCGCATTGGGCATGGAAGATGATGAAGAGGATGCTCCTGTTGAAGAAGTGGCGGAAAGCACTGCCATTGAGTCTCCTATGGAAGAGATGGAGGAAGAGACCTCTGGGGAGGAGATTAAGACGGAAGACTCTCCGTCCCATGAAGCTTCCATTGAAGAAACACAGGAAGAACAGGAAGGAGAAGAGTGTGTAATGGAAGACTCTCCTATGGAGGAACTCCAGATGGAAGAGGAGCCGGCTCCACCTGAGATTCCTGGAGTAATAGGAGAAATATATAAAACTCTAGGTTCTTCATCTTCTTTTGCAGAGTTTATAAAACTATCTGATGAAGATACTCTCTCCGATTTGGATGATGTAATAGAGAGCTGTTGGAATAGGCAACAGATGGAAGGAAAGGACAAGATGTTCAACATCCCTGACTATAATCTATCCATTATTCTTGCCAGGGATAGTGTAAGAGATGAACTGAGGCTCTCGGAATTGCTTAATAATGCCGGCGGTGTGATGTATTCAAGGGATGCGGAAAACTGGAATGCGGTCATTGTATATATAGACTCCTCCCATGTTGTGGAGAAGGCTCTTGAAAGGACAATTACAAAAGATTCCTTCTCTCCTTCAGATTGGAAGAGGGTTACATATATCGGGGAGCAACTGAAAAAGAGATGATGGAGAAGTCAGAAATAAAGAAGAGGTTGGATGTAGCCTTGGCAGTGGCTAAAGAGGCCTCCAGCTTCCTTCTTTCCCATTCTTTTCTCTCAGAGACAGTGGAGGAAAAGAATGAAAATGATTTTGTAACCCAGGCGGATAAAGCCTCTGAGTCTTTGATATATGAAGCTATCGAAAGCGCCTTCCCATCAGACGGTTGGTTTGGAGAGGAGACGGGAAAACAGGGGGAAGGAAAGAGAAGATGGATAGTGGATCCGATAGACGGCACTGTAAACTATTTCTCTTCTTTCCCGAATTATACTGTTTCCATTGCATTTGAAGATGAAGATGGCTTGGCTCTTGGAGTAGTTGTAGTCCCCAGACAGAATGAGTTGTTCTGGGCCATGAGAGGCGAGGGTGCATATCTTAATGGCGAAAGAATATATACCAAGGAAAACTGTGACTTTTCAAAGACCCTTGCCATATTGGTTCCACCCCATAGAAAGCACGGACTGATGGAAAAGTATTGGGAAAGAATGAGGAAGTTCTATGATATCTTCACAGACGTCAGATCTATAGGCTCCGCAGCCCTTTCCCTTTGTTATGTGGCCGCAGGCAGATGCACCATGTATTATGAAATGAGTCTATATCCCTACGATTACTCTGCGGGGCGGCTTATTTTGGAAGAAGCCGGAGGCAGGGTTGATATTATCCAAAGGGATGGAGAATCTATGGATGTGGTGGCATCATCTTCCACGATATTTGAAAAGGTAATGGAGGTTATAGGTGAAAAAAGCAGTGTTCTTTGATTTCGACGGAACTATTGCAGATAGCAGCGAAGGCATCATGGAATGCGCTTTGAAGACTGTCCAGCCTTTGGGATATGATATCTCCAAGTATTCGAAAGACTACTTGAGGCGTTTTATAGGGCCACCTCTTTCAGACTGCTTTAGAATCACTTTCAACGTTCCTGAAGAAAAGATACAGGAATGTGTGGAAAGATATAGGGTCTTTTATAAGGAAAAGGGTATGTATATGATGCATACCTATCCAGGTATTCCTGAACTATTGAAGACCCTGAAAAGTATGGGGATCAAGACAGCTATAGCCACCAACAAAGTAAAGGAACTGGCTGAACTCTGTTCCCAAAACTTAGGTATATATGAGCTCTTTGATTATATCTCAGGGCCTCCGAAGGATGGAGGCGTTACAAAGGCAGGTGTAATCAAATTGGCCCTTGAAGCCTTAAAGCTGGAAAAAGAAGATGTAATCATGGTGGGGGATACCATCAATGACGAAAAAGGTGCCGAGGAAGCGGGCGTGGATTTTATTCCTGTCACCTGGGGTTTCGGGTATACTGAAAAGAGTTGTAAAGAAGATAGAAGGGCGGATAAGCCTGATGATATTTTGAAGTACATAGGAGGCGAAAGATGATTGAGAGAGTAAACACCCCCAAGGCACCGAAGGCGGTGGGCCCATATTCCCAGGCTGTGAAGGCCAATGGTTTTCTCTTTATTTCCGGAATGTTGGCTTTGGATCCTGAAAGTGGATTGATGGTTGGTGAGACGGCGGAAGAGCAGACTGAAATGATATTCAAGAATATCAAGGCTGTTCTGGATGAAGCTGGAGCAAGGATTGAGAATACGGTAAAGGCAATAGTCTACTTGGAGGATATCAAGGACTTTGCAGCTGTAAACAAGGTCTATGGAGAGGCATTCAAGAATGCTCCGGTCCTTCCTGCCAGATGTGCATTCCAAGTTGTGAAATTGCCAAAGGATGGAAAGGTTGAGATTGAGCTGACTGTGGCTCTATGAGTAAGGCGGGAGAAATCCCGCCTAATATTTTAGTGTCCATTTTGTTGTTTTTTGTTGCAGGCTGAAAAAATCGGATGATATCATGAGTTGTCGTGGTATTTATTCTAATATCAGTCGGGAGTATAAAGTGCAGGAAAACAGTGCTATTGAACTAAGAGGGATAACCAAACGTTTTGGCAAGGTCATTGCAAATGACAATATTTCCCTTGAAATCAGAAAAGGTGAGATCCTCTCTCTCCTTGGAGAAAACGGAAGTGGTAAAACGACACTCATGAACATGCTCAGTGGCATATACCAGCCTGATGGTGGTGAAATATACTCGGAAGGAAAGAGAGTGACCATACGCTCTCCAAAGGATGCATATTCCCTCGGTATTGGAATGATCCACCAGCATTATCATCTTGTAGATGTCTTCACTGCCGCCCAGAATATTATTCTCGGACTTGAAGACGAGAAGATGGATATTGGCAAGACCAATGAAGAAGTAAAGAAGATTTGTGATAAATATGGTTTTGACATTAACCCTGAAATGAAAGTCTATGATATGTCGGTATCCCAGAAACAGACTGTAGAAATAGTAAAGGTACTCTACAGAGGTGCTGATATTCTTATTCTCGACGAACCTACAGCTGTCTTGACACCTCAGGAGACGGATAAGCTCTTTGCAGTCTTGAGGAACATGAAGGCTGATGGAAAGGCAATTGTAATCATCACACATAAACTTGCCGAGGTTATGGCCATTTCCGATAACGTTGCAGTATTGAGAAAGGGTAAGTATATAGGAACAGTAAAGACCAGCGAGACAAACCCTCAGAAGCTTACGGACATGATGGTCGGCCATGCTGTCACTTTGAATATCGATAGACCTAAGTATCCAAGTCCGGAACCAAGGATTGAAATAAAAGGTCTGACCTGTGTAGACGGTGAAGGCATTACAAGACTTGACAATGTCTCCTTCACGGCAAATTCCGGTGAAATCCTGGGTGTAGCCGCCATTGCAGGTAGTGGACAGAAGGAACTCTTGGAATGTATGACAGGCCTATATCCCATCAAATCCGGCTCCATTGAATATATCGACCCGAAGAGCGGAGAAAGAAAAGAGCTGGTAGGTCTGGCTCCAATGAAGATCAGACAGCTTGGTGTAGGTATGGCTTTTGTTCCTGAAGACAGGCTTGGAATGGGCCTCGTGGGATCAATGGGTATGACCAACAACATGATGTTGAGATCATGGAAAAACGGAAAGTCCATATTCTTTAACAAAAAAGATCCGGAAGCACTGGCAAATAGGATTTGGAATGACTTGGAAGTTGTTACTCCAAGCACCGATTTCCCTGTAAGAAGAATGAG
>JALFRH010000254.1 GCA_022785155.1 Spirochaetales bacterium | reverse complement strand
CCTTTATCACATAGGAGATGACGCAAAGGCCTTGCTTAAGAAATACAATTGGGCTGTCTGATTCTTGGTCTTCCTTCAGGAAGGCCTTGTATAGTATTTCCAAAATACAAATACTTGCCGATTACTCTTTCTTTTATAAACGCATTCATTATTCTATACTTAGTGTGGAGGATTAGATGATCAAGTTCAATGATAGCGTAAGAGATAGATTTATCAGGTATACAACCTACGACACAATGTCGGATGGAAATGCATCTGGAAATAGAAGACCTACTACAGAGGGACAGGAAGAGCTTCTCTTGGTTCTGAAAAAGGAATTGGAGGAACTGGGATTGGAGACCTACTACGGAGAAGAGAAGGTCGTAATGGGAGTTTTGAAGGGAAACTCTTCAGGTACCACCATCGGCTTCATGGCCCATGTGGATACAGCAGATGACTGCAACGGCAACGGCGTCAAGGCCAAGGTCTGGAGCAACTATGACGGAGGCGTCATAGAGCTTGAAGACGGTGTTGTGCTGGACCCTGAGAAAGACAAGGACCTTCTTCTATATAAAGGAAAGGAAATAATCACCAGTGACGGTACTTCTCTTCTTGGCTCCGACGACAAGGCTGGGGTTGCCATCATCATGGAGGCTTTGAAGTATCTTGTGGAGCACCCTGAAGTGAAGAGACCTGACATCGAAGTATATTTCACTCCTGACGAAGAGACTGGAAGCGGCATGGATATGTTCCCTTATGACAGGTTGAAGAGCAAGTGCTGCTACACAGTGGACGGAGAGGCTGAAGGGGAAGTCGAGCTTGAGTGCTTCAATGCCGCAACAGTGGAGATTCTTCTTAAGGGAGTATCTATTCACCTTGGATCAGCAAGGGGGACGATGGTGAATGCAGTTACAATGGCCAGCCATATCGTCACATCGCTTCCTCAGGCGGAAAGCCCTGAAGCTACAGATGGCAGATATGGATACTACTGTCCTCTGGTACTTGAAGGTACTGCAACGGAAGCAAAGCTCTCTGTCTTCATCCGTGACTTCGATATGGAGAAGTTCCAGCATAGAATCGAATCCGTGGAGAAGATAGTAGCCGCGGTGGAGGCTTTGTATGGAGGGGAGATAAAGGCGAATGTCTCTGTTTCCTACCACAACATGGCTGAAGCAAACAAAAAGAATCCAGGAGCCATAGAAGCTGTATATTCCGCTTCCCAAAAACTGGGTCTTGCCATCAGGGAAGAGATTATCCGCGGCGGTACGGATGGTGCAAGATTGGCTGAAACAGGAGTGGCTTGTCCCAACTTGTATACTGGTGGCCACAACCTCCATTCTCTAAAGGAATGGATAGCGGTGGATGCCATGAGCAACAGTATCAACCTTTGTCTTGGTATTATTGACTATTGGAGTAAAAGATAACCTGATATGAAGAAATATCTTCTTCTTTTTTTAGTTTCAATCATTGTCCTTCCTTTGTTTGGGAAGATAACTATTGGTGAAAGCGTTCCTCTGGAGTATAGAAACATAGTGGAGGAAGCTTTGGTTGAAAATACTAAAGGGAGAAGAGATGCAGATATTGTCTTCGATTCCTTTGTCTTTTCCGACGACCTTGTTTCCTTCTCCCTTTCAATTGGTGAAAGTACTTATAATACAACTGTACCTTCATCTTATTTGGAGGAGGAGATAGGGAATATGCTCTATTACTCCCCCTATCTGTATTCCACGTCTGAAATGAGGCTGGATTATATTTCGGATCTTTCATATTCCACATCCGCTTCCTCCCTGAATAGGGGAGATGTTCTCTTTCTTAAAGAGGAGGGAGGGAAAGACAGAGGTGTCTTTGTTTCTTCTTCAAAGCACGACGATGCCTTCGAGTTGGATGCCTTGTATCTCTCCTCCCCATTTCCAGGAATGAAGATGGAGAAGGGTAAGGGAGTGGAAACTACTCTTTCCCAGTCCCTTTCCCTTGAAATGAGGGGGATGTCCACTGAAGCGGGAGTTTCTTTCTATACGCCACTTTACCCCCTTTTACCCTATGTGGGACTGGGCTTTGACTATGTGGATGGCACAGTTTCTGGCTTCCTTTCCCTTGGGGGCAGGACCGCCTTTTATCTCTCCTCCCTTTGGGATGATGTCCCCATAGTCAAGAACATCTCCATTGATGGAAAAGTAGAGATGCTTATCAAGTACAGAGGAAAGGTGGAGATGGGAGGCAGATGGAATATAAGTGGAGTATATAGGCCGATGTCTTGGCTTTCCCTTTCTTTGGGATATACTAGTGATGCAGATTTGGGAAACATGGTTTCCCTTTCACTTGGAGTCCTCTTATGAAGAAAGCCAATATCCTATTTTTGATTCTGATAATCTTTTTTCTTTCTTCCTGCACCACCTTATCTATAAAAGAGAGGCCTTCCTGGATAGATTCCGTTCCCGAGATACCAGGGGAGAGGGTGTTCATAGCCTCCGGTGTAGGTGGAAGTGAAGTGGAGGCCAGAAGTAATGCTGTTTTGTCCGTTCTGTCCCAGATGGGTGAAGAGATAGGATATAATCTGGAAGATAAATACTTCAGGGAGCTTTTTACTACTCTCACCATTGTCGATCTGGGAGCGAGATTGGCAGATGAATACTCCTGGGAGATTGATGGGGAGTGGACTGTATATGTGGCTGTCACCGCCCTTGATGAGACCTTCAATAGTGCCAGAAGCCCAGAGTTCTTGGAAATACAAAAAAGTGAAGAGGAAATAGCAGCCCTTCTTTCCCAGTCTTTGGATGCATATAGAAACAATAGGGATATGGAGGCGGTGGAAAAGATTCTGGAAGCCGCCATAATCTCTCTTTCCAGTGAGATCAAGAATGAAGAATATAGCCCTGAGGTTCTATTTGACAGAGCCATAGGCTATATCTCGAATCTAAGGATAGAGAATGTGAAGCCTTCCCGTGATACTCCTTCAGGTTCCCTGGAATTCAGGGTGGTAAGGACCAAGGGGCTTATGTATCCAGTGGTGGAGAATGCAATTGTGGAGTGTTCCTACTCGGCTCTCTCCTTGGCGGGAGAAACAGAGGAGTTTTCACATTTGGCAAGAACCAATGGAAAGGGTAGGTTTGTTTTGAATAGGACAAATCCATATGCCATCCATGACAGTGACATCAAGATGACCATGCATATAGATGAGGATCTGATGTTCAGGCTCTCATTGAAGGCCCCCCAGTATCTATTGGATAAACTTGCTTCTGCCATAGAAGAAGGAAGCCTGGTGTTTTCCAACACCTTTCCTTCCAGGCAGGATGTTTCTTCTGTAGTCATAGCTTTGGCTGAGTACAACTATGACGGATCCATTAGACGGGAAGATGGTGTGCTGAAGCCTGTGCTGGAGAATATGTTTTCCTTGCAGGGAATAGAACTGCACGACATCGTTTATGCAGAAGGGGAGGAAGAGGATGAAAATATAGAGCCTCTTCTCGCCCAATACGGCGGTTTCGATAAAATCTACATAATAAGAATGGGTGTGGTGTCCAGAATCGAAATAGGGGATTTGGTGTATTCCAGAACCGAGGGAAGATTAATCGAAATCAATCCTAAGACAAACGAGAGAAAGGATGTCTCTTCCTTCCATTGTTGCTTCTCAGGGTCCAATGAGAAGGAAGCCGATGAAAATACACTATTAAAGCAGGCCCAGGTTATCTGCGGTTTTCTCCTTGGAGAGTTCTGATTGCCAAAACAGGGTCATTTGTAATAATCAAAGGAACGGAAAGCCCAAGCATTGCCTTTATGCCCTCTTCCGTGTCCACTGTCCAAGGGCATACTGTCCAATTGGGCTTGTTTTCCTTTTCCCTCTCTGCAATATTCCACTTTGGTTTCAGGAAAGAGCAGTCAAACAACAATCTTCCTTGACCCTTTCTGCATATTTTAGGAATATTCTCCCCTTCATAAATGATTCCCAAAGGGAAAGTCTTCTTCATAAGCCTTTCCGCCCTTCTCATGGCAAAGGGGTTGAAAGAGGATATCATTATATGGGGCCAGAACTCTTTTCTTCTTTGTAGTTCCTCCCATAAGAGATCCACCACTTCCTTCCTAAATCCAAGGGGCTTATCT
>JALFRH010000130.1 GCA_022785155.1 Spirochaetales bacterium | reverse complement strand
CGCATTGTTTGCATCGGAGGTTGCCAGGAGATTCGGTGTGGACGAAACCGAACTCAGAACACAAATCAATGAGATTATGGAACACTGTATTTCGGCATTCAAGGTCAGCTTAGAGCGGGCTGCCTAAGTGTCAACATTGAGGAACAGTATTTTACAATTGAAAATTTCCTGTTCAAGAAATAAACTATTTTTATGTTGTCTATAGATGATTATTCAACCGCTAGGGAAATGGCTGAACGATGGGGAGTTACCATCAGAATGGTTATACATTATTGCGATAAAGGTTTAATACCAGGAGCTGTCAAAAAAGGTACATTATGGCTCATTCCTACGATGGCTGAGAAACCAGAAGACAGAAGAAAGAAGGAAAACAGAAATATAGGAAACAGAGAATAATGATAGAAAAAATTAGCTTGCCGACTATCTCAGGACTGATGCTTCCTCAGTCAGTAAAGATTGTACGGCTATTTGTTGAATGCAATAATTGGGCCGAAGTAAAAGCTAAGGCTATCCTCTTGCTGTACAACATGTCACATTCGACTTGGACGATGGCGTGAAGGTAAATTATCAGAAGCTGGGAAAAGCTTTAAAAACAATAAAATGAGGACGCTGATGGAAGGATTCGAATTGCAGAACATTGAATACAAGGTCATATGGAAAAAGGAATACCTCAAAGAAATCTGCGGTATGGCCAATGCCGATGGAGGAAAGATTTTTATCGGCAAAGACGATGATGGAAATACTGTTGACCTTGGAGTAAAAGAAACAAAGAATCTGCTTGAATCGATTCCAAACAGCATTGTCCAGACTATGAACTACTATAATATTTCCGTTGATGGGAGAAATGACGGTGTTGGATATTATATCGAAATTAATGTCCATAAATCAGAAACCCCAGTCTTCTATCTAGGAAACATGTATAAAAGAATTGGCACTTCAAACTTCTGCTTGGATGGAAAAAATCAACAGAATGCTATAATCGAAGTAAGAAACAAGACATGGGACTCTACTCTTGTTGATGAAGTATCCATTAAGGATCTTGATGAAGAAAGCTTTCAGATATTCAGAGATGAAGCCATAAAATCTGGACGTCTCAGTGGAAAAGCATTGGAAAGCAGAGAGAAAATACTTGAAGAACTTGAACTTGTAAAAAATGGCAAACTAACAATAGCTGCAGTTCTTCTGTTTCACAGAAACCCATCAAAAGTCATACCTGGTGCATCTGTAATGATTGGGAAAATGAGATCAGAAGCAGATATTGTCAGCAGAGATGATATAAAAGGTTCATTAATGATGCTTTGTAGAGATGTCATTGACATCATTTGGGTTAAATATCTATCTGCTCTCATCTCTTATGATATGGATACAAGAATAGAAACATATCCTTATCCACGTAATGCCATGAGAGAGGCGATTTTCAATGCATTGATGCATAATGATTGGTCTTCAGGACAATCAATCATGATTAAAGTATATGACAACAAGATATATATCCAAAACAGAGCGATACTTACTGAAAGCTGGACAGTAGAGCACCACAAATCCAGACATATCAATCCCCTCATATCAAATGCATTCAACAAAGCAGGTTTTGTTGAAAAGTTTGGGACTGGCATACCAAAGATACTAGGGTCCTGTGAGGAGAAAGGTAATCCAGCACCTGTTTTTGAAATTGCTTCGGATGGCATGGATTTTTCAGTAACATTCAGGCCGTCAAAACTCTACTGTGCACTAGATTCATACAGAAGAGAACATGATGAAGCAGTCATCGATTATAAAAAAGTTATTAAATACATGGATAATATGCCATGCCAAGACAATGGCAGTTTAAATAATAGATTTGGCAGTTTAAAGGACAAGCCTGGCAGTTTAGACGATGAAAATAGCAAAGAAAGTGGCAGTTTAAAGGATAATCTTGGCAGTTTAAGCAATGGAAAAAGCACAGACCATGGCAGTTTAAATTCAAACGAGACAGCTCAAACAGGTCTTGAAGATTTAGTAGATAACAGGAAAAAGAAAATCATAAATGCTATCAAGGATAATCCAGAAACCACCATTGAAGCATTGAGTTATTCCCTTTCAATTCCTGAAAGAACAATCTACAGAGAAATAGAATGGCTGAAAGAAAACGGTTGTCTTGAACGTATAGGATCCAAAAAATTTGGCCGCTGGAATGTAATAAAGGAGCTAAAATGAATAATACTCTTTTAAAGAACTCTATTTGAATTAAGCAATCTGAGCGTTTCAGAAATACAGTCAGAAACAGATTATGAAAACTTCAAAGCCCATCTTGAATCTACTTCAAATTTAATAACAGACGAAATGTTTGAGTATTGGACCACAAATAAGAATTTAGATATTGAATTCAATGTGGAACATGTAAATGAAAGGATCTTAAATATAAGAGTACGCAACAATAATTATAGAGTATCCCTACCTTTAGGAAATAGAAGTAAAGGATTCCAGTGGTTTTTCTCTTTTTTAATTTGGTTTAGCAAAATTCAAGGTGATAAAAATAAAAAGTATATATTGTTACTTGATGAGCCGGGATTAAGTCTACATGCTTCAGCTCAAGACGATCTTCTACGATTTATCGATGAAAAGTTATCTGTTGATTATCAAATAAATCATTCCTCGCCCAAAATGATCTACATCCATTTGGATACGGTGGATCTTTCTTCCTTGTCTTACATTTCACTCTATACTCTATTGAACTTTTCCTTCCCAAGTGTGAATATTCGGATATGGCGGGAACTAGAATCATAAACTTTACCCAAGGGAATCTGAAAAAGGACATCGTTTTCTTTTCGATTCCTCTTTTTCTTGGAAATCTCTTTCAGCAGTTATACAACACTGCAGACTCTCTTATAGTCGGCAATACTCTTGGAGCAGAGGCGTTGGCCTCTGTGGCCTCTTCAGGCTCACTTATCTTCATGATGACAGGGTTCTTTCAGGGTGTGGCCACAGGTGCAGGCGTAGTCATAGGAAAATACATCGGCTCGGGAGACAAAGACAAAGTTGAGAAGGCGATACATACAGACCTTGCCTTCGGTCTCTTTTCAGGAGTATTGCTCACCATTCTCGGCGTAGTCTTCACTCCTACTATCCTGAGATGGATGAAGACACCTGAGAATATAATGCCAGGTTCCGTCACCTATTTCAGAATCTTCTCCATGGGTATTCTCTTCTGCCTTATGTACAACATCACCATGGGCATTATGAACGCCACCGGTGACTCCACACATCCTTTAGAGTACCTGATAATATCCAGTATAACAAACATAGTCCTCGATATATTCTTCATCAAGGTCCTCCATACTGGAGTGGGTGGAGCAGCCGCTGCAACCACAATTGGTCAGGGCCTCTCCTTCCTTCTCTCCATGAGGCGCCTTTTGAAGAGCAAAGAGATCTATAAGGTGCAGCTGAGAAAGATATCATTCTGCCCGCCCATACTTAAGGAGATCATAAAGTACGGTCTTCCTTCCGGGGTCCAGAACTCCGTCATAGCCATTGCAAACCTTGTTGTACAGACCAACATCAACACATTCTCCTCCACAGCTGTTGCAGGAAGCGGTGCATATTCAAAGATCGAAGGATTTGCCTTCATTCCAATCAACGCCTTTGCCATGGCCCTCAGTACCTGTATCAGCCAGAATCTTGGAGCCAAGAACTACAAAAGGGCGAAGGAAGGTGCATTATTCGGCATTATGCTATGCGTCCTTCTCTCCGAGACCATCGGCGTCCTCTTTTATATCTTCGCCCCTAAGGCTATAGCTCTCTTCAACCAGGACCCTGAAGTCATAAAGTTCGGCGTAAAGCAGGCCCACACAGAGGCTCTCTTCTATTGTCTCTTGGCCCTATCACACTCCATTGCCGGAGTAATGAGGGGAGCGGGTAAGGCTATAGTCCCAATGGCGGTGATGCTTGGGGCCTGGTGTGTGTTCCGTGTTTCATACATTACAGTGGCCATTTCCATTTCCCATACCATTACTCTTGTTTATTGGGCCTATCCCATCACATGGTCCCTTTCGTCCATCATCTTCATCATATACATGTGTTCTTCAGACTGGCTCCATGGCTTGGAACATAAGAGTTCAAGACTGGAAAAGAGTTATGAAGCCTGAAGTCGGAGAAAGTGTAAACATCTTGGGAGAGGAATATAAAATAGAGAAGGCCCTGGGAAAGGGAAAGGGTGGATACTCCTTTCTTGTAAGGAATGCAAAGGAAAGGTGTTATACCTTGAAATGCCTCCATAACGAGGTCGTGGATTATTACTCTTTCTCAGGCAACAAAGTTGATCTGGAACTTGACGCCTACGTTTTCCTCTCTTCCACTTCCATCAAAACACC
>JALFRH010000093.1 GCA_022785155.1 Spirochaetales bacterium | reverse complement strand
TGTTACTTCAGGGCACTTTCGAAAGGGGATATAAACAAAGTGGTCCCCATCGATAAGTCCAGTACCGTCCTTACGATTATCCTGGCTGTCATATTTTTGGGTGAAAGAGTTACAGTGTATAAGACACTTGGTGTAGTCTTTATTGCAATAGGAACACTATTGATGATAGAGAAGAAGGATACAGAAAAGAAGAGCGAGGGGGAGGGGTGGCTTATCTATGCCCTTCTATCTGCTTTCTTCGCTTCCCTTACCACCATACTTGGTAAGATCGGAATAGAGGGTGTGGAATCAAACCTAGGGACAGCCATAAGGACGGCTGTAGTAATAGTGATGTCTTTCATAATGGTTGCTTTTACAGGAAAAACAGGAGAAATAATGAAAATAGATAAAAAGGAACTGGGATTTATTCTTCTTTCAGGACTCTCCACAGGAGCCTCCTGGCTCTGTTATTACAAAGCCCTTCAAGATGGAGAGGCCGGTATAGTGGTTCCTATAGATAAGCTCAGCATTCTAGTTACCATATCCTTCTCATATATCGTCTTTAAGGAAAGGCTCAGCAAAAAAGCCATGTTGGGGCTGGTGATGATAGTCTTTGGAACTTTGGTTCTTTTGGTTTGAATCAAGGTAATGAAAAACCCGCAGGGATTAACTGCGGGCTAGGGGAGAAGAATCTTACTTTTTACTTTCTTTCCTTTCTCTTTCTTTCAAGATTTGAAACGATGAGAGCACAAGCGGCGTCTCCTGTGATGTTTACAGTAGTTCTACCCATATCGAAGATTCTATCGATACCTGCAACGATTGCAATACCGTCAATAGGAAGACCAACGGAAGAGAGGACCATTGCAAGCATTACCATACCTGCACCAGGAACACCTGCAGTACCTATGGAAGCAAGGGTTGCTGTCAAGACGATGGTGATCATCTGAGGGAATGTAAGGTTAATGCCGTAGCAGGCTGCAATGAAGATTGCACATACTCCCTGATAGATTGCTGTTCCATCCATATTGATTGTGGCACCAAGAGGAAGGACGAAGGATGAAACCTGCTTGTCTCCACCCATATCTTCGACACACTTCATGTTGATGGGAAGTGTTCCTACAGATGAGGCGCTGGAGAAAGCGAACATAATTGCAGGCATCATGCCCTTGAAGAACTTCAGAGGACTTATACCGCCCATAGCGGATACAGAAAGCGAGTAGACGATCGCTGCATGGAGGATATAGCAGAGGTAAGCCACCAAGAGAACCATGGCAAGGGAACCAAGGATCATGGCGCCGTTTGCTGCCACTACCGGGCAAAGGAGACAGAATACGCCGATAGGTGAGAGTTTGAGGATCAACTCCATACACTTCATACAGATTGCGTTTACTTTCTCGAATGCCTCTATGACACCAGAGTTCATCTTTTCACCCACGAGGATTATGGAGAATCCCAAAAGGATGGCCATTACGATGATCTGAAGCATGTTTGCATTTGTAATAGGTGCCAGGAAGTTGGATGGGAAGATATTCACCAAGGTATCCATAAAGGATGTGGAAGCCGAGGCTGTATAAGTGAGATTGGTGGTGGCCACTACCGGAAAGAGCCCCTTTGCAAGAGATGCCACCAGAAGACCTATGGTGATTGCAATGGCTGTAGTACAGAGATAGAAGACAATAGTCTTCAGACCTACAGAGCCCACTGTCTTGATATCTTTCATTGATATGATTCCATTTATGATGGATACCAATACTATCGGGCAGACAATGAACTTGATCAGGTTAAGGAATATAGTACCAAAGGGTTTGATATAGCTGTTGGCAAATGGTGCACCCTTTGTTCCCAATAATAAGCCGATGATTATGGCAAGAACCAGAGCGATGAAGATCTGGAGAGCCAATGACAGTTTTTTCTTTTCCATAGATTTTCCTTCCTTTTTTAGATTGGCTTAATTCTAGCATATTTATGGTGTATGTCATTTCATAAAGAAGAATTACCTGTTTCTATGGGAGTTTTTTCCTCCAATGTGCCACAAATGTTTTATTTGTATTTTTTTTCTTTGTGTTTGAGTATTTTCCATGATAACATTAGCCTTCATGGTTTCATAATGCAGAAAAAGTGATGAAGGAGCCTAATTGTTATTTTGGAGACAGTATAGGAGCTCTTTGTCTATGCCGGAGAAGTATGAAAGGGGATCCTTCTCTATCAGCATATCCGGAATAATGCTGCCACTGTACTTTCTGCTCATTTTGAAATACTTGGTGGAGTAATATACTTCCCAACCGGTATCAGGGAGGACAAAACTTTTCAGCTCCCCGTAGTGGTTGAAGCAAGAATCCTCCTGCTTTAGCTGTGGGGAGTGTCAAGATAATTTATAGATAGAATATTTGAATACATGTTTATATACAAATGAGATTATTTCTCTTTGAGACAAAAAAACGTCTTTTTGCAATAAAGAGGCCATTGTAACATAGATGTAAGGATGGATTGAGATGTATAGGATAATTGAAGACTACATAGATAAGTTGATGACCAGCGCCCCTGATATGCCCTTGTGGAACATCGAATCCATAAAACAGGGCAAGAAGCCGGGCTGGAACTATATTGACGGCTGTATGACCACATCTTTATTGGAGATGTACAAGACCACAGGAGAAAGAAAGTACCTGGACTTTGTAATTTCATTTGTGGACTACTATGTGTCTGAAGACGGTTCCATTCTTGGTTATGATCCCAGGAAATACTCCACGGACGACGTATCTGAAAGCAGGATACTCTTCGATTTATATAAATATACTGGAAATGAGAAGTATAGGAAGGCTATTGAGCTGGCCCACTCCCAGATTCTCACACATCCAAGGACGAAGGAGGGAAACTTCTGGCATAAAGCCATATACCATGACCAGGTGTGGCTTGACGGTTTATATATGATGCAGGTCTTCTATACCCGCTATCAGAGTCAGTATGGTGGAAAGGATTATGGCGATATCATCAGACAGTTCCAGAATGTACGTAGGCTTATGTTCGATGAAGAGAAGAGATTATATTATCATGGATACGACAGTTCCCGTACTTTATTCTGGGCTGACAAGATTACAGGACTAAGCTCAAACTTCTGGCTTCGTTCTATTGGCTGGTTCCTTGTTGCTCTTTGTGATGTATGGAGTTACATGGAAGGTGATGAAAGTGGTAGAGAAAAAATAGCCGAAATATTTAAGGAAGCAATTGACGGCATACTGATTTATCAAGATAAGGATAGCAAACTATTTTGGCAAGTACCGAATTATCCAGATAGAGAAGGAAACTATCTTGAAACATCAGGCTCAGCTATGGTTTCCTATGCTCTTTTAAAGGGCTCTAGACTTGGAATTCTTCCTTCTTCATACTCAGAAATAGGACTAGATGTATTTAATGGTATTGTAAGAGAAAAGATGAGCGAAGAAAACGGAGACTTGAACTTAAAGGGAATATGTCTTGTGGCTGGTTTGGGTCCTGAGAACAACACTCGTCGTGACGGTAGTTATAAGTATTATATTTCTGAACCAGTGGTGGAAAATGACGCAAAGGGAGTAGGTCCTTTTATAATGGCATATACAGAGGTGAAGAAGCTTAAGAATCAGTAAATAGTTTGAAAATGGTATTCAGTAATTTGAAAAATATTCTAAAATGCAACAAATATACAAACAAAGGAGTTTTTATGAAAAAAGCTTTGGTATTATTAATGATGTTGGCTCTCGTCGTATCTGTTGTATCAGCAGGATCTGTCTATCTTGATACTGGTGTATCATTCTCCAATGGAAGTAGAAGATATGAAACAAATAAAGATTTAGAATACGATCTTAGTGTCACATCTCTTCCTGTTGAAGTAGGTTATAGACATGTTCTTGATAACAATATTCTTATCTCAGGTTCTATTTCTGAATATTTCACACTTTCACAGAAGGTTGAAGATACAGTTATCGAAGAAGACAAGTTCCCTTCTTCTACAGTTGTTAAGGTTGAATCTGGATATAGAATGGAAATTAATAAAGATATGTATGCAGAATTCTTAGGTGGCTTTTCTTATGCTTTTTCATCAGAAACAATAGAATCTTTTAAAGCTAAGGTAAGTTATTCTACTGTTTCTCTTGTTGGAGAAGCTGGAATTAGCTATGAAATAACAGATTCTGTATTCTTACGTGCAGGAGCAAAGCTTGCATTCCCATTTGCAACAAATTATAAAACTACATTAACTGTTGGATCTACAACTACTGAAGATAAATCAAAGATGACTGGTTTTATGTTTAATATTACTCCATTTATCGGTGCCTCATATCAGTTCTAAGGTTTAATTGTATTTTTTTATGTGCCTCGCATAAAAATGTGGGGCACTTTCTTTTTTATACCTTGGTCAATAAATAGTTTCATCCAAGGATCAAAGACATTTTTCTCTTAATTTCTTGACACCAATAACCTTTCTTTCGATACTTTTTCTTTGTGACGAAATAATATTTTTCTTTATTGTGTTGTCAAGGAAACTGTATGAAAGCAAAAAAGCTTATCTCGACTCTTATAATTCTATTTGTTTCACTATCCCTTTTTGCCGGATATATACATGTATCATTCTCACTCTCATCAGCTATAAGCCTGGATAAAAATGTGCGATATAGGTTTTTGGGCACCACGGATTGGATTGAAATAAAAGATAAAAGCAAAGTGTCTCTATGCATAGATCCTGATTTGGATAACAGGATAGTTCTGGAAGTGCAGGAAGAAGGTGAGTCTTGGAAAAATCTCTGTACCGCTTCCATTGTGGCTTTGACCGGAAAAGAGACGGAGGCTTCAGCCAAATGGATGTGGAATGAGTTTTCATCCCAATCTATTGGTGCCAGATGGAGTGTTACAGGAGGAAAGTGGAACTATATTCCTCTATCAGAGAGAAGTGTAACAGTGGAGAATATCTCCAGTGGAAAGCTTACTCTCTTTACTCTTCAATCCACTCCAGACGGAGAGACTTGGGATGTTGTGGCCCTCCATGGAATAATACCTGTTTTGTATGATGCTTCTCTTTTAAGTGAAGAAAAGTGCAGTGAATGTCAGGAGAGAGGGAAAGCATTTATAAAGATAGAGGAAGAAGAGGAGGTGGAGGATATTTCTCTTCCTGAACCCCTATCCGAGAAAGAGGAAGAGCAGGAATTGGAAATGGAGGAAGATCCCTTTGTTGAAAATGAGGAAGCTTCCATTACTGTAAGAGAGGACACCAAGGAAGATAAGACTTTTCGTAAGAATACTTTTTATGGTGGATATACAAGACGGGAAAGGCCCTTAAGTGGAATCAAGAATGTTATGGATGGCATGGAATTAGGATACCAGTATTTGATCGGAGGAAAAGTGGGACTGGATTTATCCATATCATTAGATAGATTTCTTTTCCCAGATAACAGTATTAATCTCTCCCTTGGCCTGACTTACCATGAAGACTACTCTTTCTTCTTCTCTCCATACATAAAGGCAGCCTTTGGAG
>JALFRH010000092.1 GCA_022785155.1 Spirochaetales bacterium | reverse complement strand
AGGGAGAATATTCCTCCAGAGGAGGAGGGGGTGATCTATGCTCCTAACCATAACTCAGTATGTGATGTCCCTCTATTCTATTATGCAGTAAGAAGATTTCCTGCAATGATGGCAAAAGCAGAGCTTTTCAAGGTGCCTCTTATCCATGGCCTGTTGTTGAGCTTGAACTGCATCAAGATTGGAAGAAAGTCCGCCCATGGGGTGGTTGAAGCCATCAGAAAGAGTGAAGAGAGAATAAAAGAGGGTGGTTCAATCGTAATATTCCCGGAGGGCACAAGAAGTAAGACTGGAGAGATTGCACCTTTTAAAAGCGGGGCTTTCAAGGTTGCGGAGAGAACAGGCTGTAGAATTGTTCCTGTTGTCATAAAGAATGACAGATATCTATTGGAAAGTGCCGGCAGCTTCAGAATCGTTCCTCTCTATATCAAGATTCTACCTCCGATCGATGTCAGCTCCCTCTCTCCTGAGGACAGGAAGAATCTTGGACCAATTGTAGAGAAAGAAGTAAGGGCGGAGTGGGAGAAGTATCCTGCATTTAAATGAAGAATGTATATAGATTATCTTGAGGTCACTAATGGATAGTGGCCTTTTTTTGTTTAGCCGTTTACTTTCTTTTCTTTTTAGACACTTTGTGGTGTTTGTTCAAATGATAACAATTTATTGGTTTATGTTTCATGATTTGGGTGTAACCATTTCCTTGGTTTTGTGTTTTATTTGAGGATGGAGATAATAGATAAAGTGTCTATTATTTACATCTAACTGTAATATATCAGACAAATTGATTGTCGAATTAAGTCTGTATATATTACTATTTTTATAAGGAAATGGAAGAATATGGCGCAGTCAACCAAGGAAAAACTATTTCAATCCTTTAAGAGTCTTGTTGAAGAGAAACCATTGGGAAAGATAACCATCTCCGATATTACGGAGCGCGTCGGGGTTAACCGTCACACCTTTTATTATCATTTTAAAGATGAAAGAGATTTAATGGCGTGGGGAATCAGACAGTACTTGGACAGGGCAAGGGAAGAAGCTCTGAAGTGTGGTATGTGGATAGATTCCATGGATATGACCCTTGAGAAGACGGAAAGGGAGAGATCCTTCATCCTTGCTCTCTTCCACTCTCACTTGAAAGAGCAATTCTGCAATATTATCTGTGACTGGAGTTTCGATATTTTCAACAGAATCGTAAGAGAGAAGGCCAAGGGACAGCAGATAAAGGAGCAGGATCTCCAATATATAGTCAAGATCCTCACATATGGACTGGCAGGGATTGTAATGGATTGGCTGGAAGGTGGAATGATGGAGAGCCATACAAAGCTATGTGAACAGACAAGGCTCTTGATAGGCGACCAATTTGAAGGAGTAATACAGAAGTTCATCAAGTAGTGGAAAAGGCCTAGGGTTGATGATAGACTTTTTCCATGGATAAAACTTTATTACAGAAATATGCCTCCCTTATCGTAGACTATGGTCTCAATGTACAGGAAGGTCAGGATGTATTGATTCAAGTCAATATTGAAAACCAGGATTTCGCCCTTCTCTGTGTAGAAGAGTGCTATAGGCTTGGTGCACGAAAAGTTGTAGTGGATTGGCTCAGCCAGGAGCTTGACCGCCTTAATTACAACTATAGGTCTCTGGATACCTTAAGTGCCTTTGAGGATTATGAAAAAGCTAAGCTTCAGTGGAGAGTCGATAGGCTTCCCTGCCTCTTGTGGCTGGATAGCGACGACCCGGATGGAATGAGTGGCGTCGATATGGATAAAGTAGGAACAGCTCTCCAGAAAAGGGGTATGGTCGCCAAGACTTACAGGGACCAGATGGATGGTAAGTTCCAGTGGTGTATTGCCGCTGTGCCTGGAAAAGCTTGGGCTAAAAAGCTATTTCCTACACTTTCCGAAGCTGATGCCGTAGAAAAACTATGGGAAAACATCCTTTTATGTTCCCGTGTAACTGATGATCCTGTAGCTTCCTGGAAGGCTCATGATGAAAACCTCAAAGAAAAGTGCCATTATCTTAACTCCCTGGGAATAGAATCCCTCCATTATACTTCACAGGAAGGAACTGATCTCACGGTAGGTTTTATGGATGATTCCATTTTCCTCGGTGGAGGAGAGAGTACTCTGGAGCGTGGCATATACTTCCAGCCGAATATTCCAAGTGAAGAGTGTTTCACTTCTCCCAAAAGCGGAGTGGCGGAAGGGATTGTGTATGCTACTATGCCTCTTTCATATCAGGGAAACCTTATTGAGAATTTCTGGATCAGGTTTGAGAATGGAAAGGCTGTAGAGTGTGGAGCGGAAAAGAATAAAGATATCCTTCAGAAACTGTTGGAGATGGACGAAGGATCAGGAATGCTTGGAGAGTGTGCCTTGGTTCCAAACAAGTCTCCAATAAGACAGTCCGGTATTCTATTCTACAATACTCTTTTTGATGAAAACGCCACATGTCATCTTGCCTTGGGTAGAGGTTTCGACAACTGTGTAAGAGGATATGAGGAGAAGGGTAAGGAAAAGTGCAGGGAAGAGGGCGTAAACGAGTCCATAATCCATGTGGATTTCATGATCGGCTCAGATTCCCTGGATATCGATGCCAAGACAAAAGATGGAAAAACAATTCCAATATTTAGAAATGGAGATTGGGCATTCTAAAGATTCATCCCCTTTTTGGGGATGAAATCTTTATAGAATGTGATCCAAAAAGTCTTTGGCTCTTTGAGTCTTAGGATGTGCAAACATCTCTTCAGGTGTGCCTGTTTCTATTATCTCACCGTCACTCATGAACACTATTTTATTTGCCGCCGCCTTTGCAAAACCCATCTCATGGGTTACGAGAAGCATTGTCATGCCTTCCTTTGCAAGTTCCAACATTACGTCCAGGACTTCTTTTATCATTTCAGGGTCCAGGGCTGATGTAGGCTCGTCGAATAGCATTGCCTTGGGCTGCATTGCAAGGGCTCTTGCTATGGCCACTCTCTGCTGCTGACCACCTGAAAGTTGACCTGGTTTTTGATTTGCCTTCTCTTCAAGCCCTACGCGCTTGAGAAGCTTCATCCCCAGTTCCTCTGCTTCTTTCTTGTGCATCTTCTTTATTTTCATGGGAGCGAGGATAATGTTTTCCAGAACAGTAAGGTGGGGGAACAAGTTGAAGGACTGGAATACCATCCCCACTTCCTCCCTTATTTTTCTTATGTCCGACTTCGGGTTCATAATATCTACGCCATCAATCATAATTGAGCCGCTCTGAGCCTTTTCCAAGGCGTTGACGGTTCTAAGAAGTGTGGACTTGCCACTTCCAGATGGTCCGATTATTACAACCACCTCTCCGTCGTTTACAGTGAGAGTTGCATTCTTTACTGCATGGAGAATAGTTCCGTCGTTGTTCTCATAATCTTTTGATACGTTCTTTATTTCTATTTTAGCCATTTTTGTGGAGCCTCTCCTCCATGAGACCTACAAGTCTCGAAAGAACAAGAGTGAGAATGAGGTAGATCAGCGCTACCACAAGCATCGTCTGTAGGGAAAGGAAGGTTCTGGAGATATATTCCCTTCCTCTCTTAAGGATATCTGAAAGAGCCAGGATAGATACCAAGGATGAATCCTTGAGCATGGATATGAACTCGTTTCCTATGGCAGGAAGAACCACTTTTATGGTTTGGGGAAGAATAATGGAGAAGAAAGTCTGGCTCTTGGAGAGACCCAAGGCTCTTGCAGCTTCTGTCTGTCCCTTGGGGATGGATTGTATTCCAGCCCTGATTATTTCTCCCATGTAGGCTCCGAAACATATGGATAGGGCTACAATGGCTGCAACTATTCCATCGATGTGGATAAGGGCTCCGAGGGCATAGTAGAGGAACATCAACTGTACAAGAAGTGGAATACCTCTGATAAGTTCTACATATACTCCACAGATCTGGTTGATGACTCTGTTCTTTGTAGAAGAACCCAATCCTGTTGCAATTCCTATTATTATTGCTCCGAAAATAGCGAAGATAGTGCATTCGAAGGTAGTAGGGAGGCCTGTTATTACATAGATGAAAATCTTCCAATATATATCTTTTTTAAATACACAGAGGGAGATCAAAAGTATCAAGGCTCCGAAGAAGGTCAGTCTCCAGGAGGTGACCAAGTGCTTGTTTCCCTTCTTTGGAATCAAAACGCCATCCGTCATTGTAATGACTGTAGGTTGATTCTTTGATTCAGTATTGTCTACTGAGACTACTTTCTTTTTGATCTCGGAGACGCTTTTGTAGTTATCCTGTTCCATATTGCTCACCTAAATAAATCAGGTCAGAGGGGAGAGAACATCCCTCTGGCCTGTAAGATATCCTTTTGATCCATTAGAAGTAGAAGTTATACTTTGCCTTTAGTTCTTCCAGCTTTCCATTTTCTTTCAGAACCTTCAGGCCTTCGTTGATTGCCTCGAGAGCTTCAGGCTTGTTCTTGGATACTGCAATTGCCATTATATCTTCATTTGAGAAGGAACCGGAAACCTTGAGTACCTTTGAGTAGCTTTCGTTGTTGAAGACAAAGTCGTTTGCGACTACGTTGTCGATGACAACAGCATCAAGGTTGCCGTTGGCAAGGTCCAGGATTGCAGAAGGAGCATCATCGTAAGCCGATACTGTCAGTCCTGCATCTTCACAGGCGAACTGGCATGTTGTTCCGATCTGTACGCCTACTTTCTTGCCCATAAGACTCTTTTCATCCACAAGGCCTTCTGTTGCGGTCTGTGTGACGATGGATAGAGTGAAGGCGCCGTTTGGTTCTGTGAAGTTTACTACCTTCGCTCTGTCTTCTGTAACTGTGAAGCCACTGGCTCCGATATCATACTGTCCCCCCTGGATACCTGCAATGATACCGTCGAATGCTACGTTGTAGATTTCGAACTTTACTCCTGTAATCTTTGCTATTTCATTCAAAAGATCTATTTCGTAACCGACCATATTTCCATTGTCGTCAATGTACTCTAGTGGAGGATAGTCACAGGAAGAAGCTACAGTGAATACCTTCTCGGAGCTGCTTTCTTCTTTTGATCCGCCAGCAAAGATAGGAGCGAGTATTGCGATTGCTATAAGTGCGATGACCATTAGTTTTTTCATATTGTTTTCCTTTGTCTTAAGTGACTCTTTTGTGTTTGATGGCCATAAGATAGACCCTTTATATGAATGGGTCAATAAGTTTTTGAATAAAAATACAGAAATTTTTTAATATTTTTCCAATTATTAAGTTGGATTTTACTTGTTTTATATTGATAATTCATTTAATTAAAAACAATTAGATTAGTTTTTGTTATAAAATGTGTTATGTATCTAACAAATGGATAAGTAATCATTATTTAGGATTTATGGTGAATTTTTATGCAAATTGCCGTTTGTTGCAGATTTTGGATAATTAAAAAGGGCATAAAAAACAGACCATCCTATTTTTTGTAGGATGGCCAGGAAAGAGTAGGAGAATCACTCTGAGAACACTTCTTTTTCACCAATGGGTTTTATTCTTGAGTCATATACCTTTATATACAGGACGATGGAAACAATAAGTCCTATTCCCTCGGCTACAATGAAAGA
>JALFRH010000068.1 GCA_022785155.1 Spirochaetales bacterium | reverse complement strand
ATAGTGTAGACATCGTCAGGAATATTCTTTGACATCCAATCCATGGGATATTTTTTTACAGAACAGGTATCCATAGCTATGGTATTCTTACCGATTTTATTTCCTGTGGCCTTCAACACTTCCTCAAAGGACGAAATGGCTACACAGTAGAACAACAGGTCGGAGGACAATACTTCTTCCTCCGTCCCCATTCTTACTCCTTTTGGGGGATTATGCTTACTTCTTGAATATGCAATCACTTCGTTTCCTGTTCCAGCAAGGCTCTCTGCCCAGAAGGAACCAAATCTTCCTAAACCATAGACACCGATCTTCATACTTAGAGGATAATTCTTTTATCCCCAACTGGGCAACAAATTGCGAAGATTTAGTTTTACCTATATCTTCATTTTGATTGTCCATGTTGTACTTCACAAGATTTTGTCAGATAATAAAGGTACATTTAATACGGAGGAACAATCCAATGGCAAAGGAATTTTTGGTAGAAACAAGTGCTAGACATGTCCATGTAACACAGGAAACACTTGAAAAGCTTTTTGGAGAAGGATATCAGCTTACTGTAAAGAAGGAGCTTTCACAGCCAGGTCAGTATGCATCAAACGAAAGAGTGACAGTAGTAGGACCTAAGAAGGAACTTGCAAACGTTTCCATTCTCGGACCATGCAGAAAGCTCAATCAGGTTGAGCTCAGCGCAACAGATGCCCGTTCCATCGGCATCAACGCTCCTATCAGAGAGTCTGGTGATGTCAAGGGCAGCGCAGGATGCAAGCTTGTGGGACCAAAGGGTGAAGTCGAACTTGAAGAAGGTGTCATCGTCGCCAAGAGACATATCCACATGACAGAAAGCGATGCCAAGGAATTCGGTGTAAATAATGGCGACCTTGTTTCTGTCCTCATTGAAAACGAAAACGGAAGAAAGACAATCTATGGCGATACAGTCATCAGAGTCAGCAACTCCTATTCTCTTGCCATGCACATCGATACAGATGAATCCAACGCTGCTGCTTGTGCAAAAGTACAGATGGGAAAGCTTGTTTGAGTCTATCTATCCTGAATTTGGGTCACATTTGTGGCCCATTTTTTCTCAAAGGACAAGTATGGCGAATCTCTTATCTATTTTGAGGCTTATACTCTCTCCCCTTCTATTACTTCCAGAGCCCCTTTCACCTCTCTTCTTTATCTTATATGGTTTCTTGGGCCTGACAGATATGGCTGACGGTTGGATTGCAAGAAAGACAAAGACCACATCGAAACTTGGCTCACATCTCGATAGCATAGGCGATATAGTCTTTCTTCTTTTCTCCTTTCTGGCTATTTATCCTAAAATCAATTTCACTTTATCCAGTGTTCTTCTGATACTCATCGTCTTTGTCCTGAGATTGGCCAATATCATCTCTTCCCTCATAAGGGAAAAGAAAGTCATCCTTCTTCACACTTTTCTCAATAAAGCCGTAGGTTTTTTGTTGTTTCTTTTCCCTTTCTCCCTTACTGTGATACCTTCAAAGTTCTCAATTCCCTTTATATCGACGATTGCTTTATGTTCATCCCTGGAAGAAGGGTACTTGATATGGAAGAGGAAATCAGAGCGCTTCTCTTGATATTTCAAGAGCGCTTTCCCCCAGTCTGACCAAGGAATCCCAACTTAAAGCCTCAGCCCTCTCATTACCCGTCAAACCTGAGCGTGAAAGGAGCTCTTCAACCTTTTCCTTTCCAAGGTTTCCATATAGGGATGAGTTGAGATTATTCCTGATCGTCTTTCTTCTCTGATGAAAGAGATCTCTCAGTAGAGGTATGAATACAGGACGTAAACCAAGGGGCACCAAGGGTGTATCTCTCTTTTTCATTACGACAACAGCACTTTCAACATTCGGTTGAGGCCAGAAACACCCCTTGGGTAGTTTCAAAGAAAGCTTATTCTCATAATCCATCTGAGTCAAAACAGAGAATGAAGAGTAATCATCCTCCCCTGGCTTACTTGTCATTCTGTCCACAACTTCCCTTTGAAGTGTAAACACCATCAATGGCGGAAGATAGGAGTTCTCGATAAGCTTTCCTATCATGACAGATCCCACATTATAGGGAAGATTACCAACTATTCTCTCAGGCAGGGGAAGTAGCTTTTTCTTGAAAAGTGTCTTAAGGGCGTCACCTTCAACCAGATCGAAGTTCTCTTCATCATTGAAAGCTACATCCCTCAGAAGGGAAGCAAAGCCATGATCGATTTCAAAGGATGTCAGGCAAACTTCCTCCTTTAAAAGCATATGTGTAATGGCACCAAGGCCCGGACCTATTTCCCAGACCTTCATTCCCTTTTCCAGCTCCATCAAATCAATAAGCCTTTTTCTTCCCTCCGGGGAAATGAGAAAGTTCTGTCCGAATTTCTTGGACATGGCCAGGCCTTTCTCGTTCAATACTCTTTCGATTTCTTTTGGGCTGTCATAGTTGAGATTCCACATACTCTGATAATAATCCACCTTGATATAAAAGGAAAAGCCTTGGTGACAAAGAGAATGTATAGTGTGGAGAACAATATAGGCCAATAAAGAGTCAAATCATATTGGGTAAAAGAAGGAAAGACGGAGGGTATCTTTATGATACTATCGTATATCACCCCTATTAAATAATCTAATTTAGGAATGAAAATATTGATTATTACCATCATAAACAGTATTTCAATCACTATCCCCCCTGGAATGGATAAAACAAGTGATGCCAAAGACCATGAGGAGAAAAGAGCCAAGGAAAAAGGGACAGTAGCAGAGAGAGCTCCAAGAGTGGATAACAATAGAGCTTTTTTCTTCTTCACGCCACTACACACGAAGAGTATTCCTGAAAGGGCTGAGAAACTGAGGGCCCCTCCGTAATCGAAAAGAACCCAAGGAAAAATCTTGATCATCACCAATAGCGACAGGACATGGGCATAACCTATAGGCAAAAACTGTGAAAGGATCATCAAAAGAAAGGCCCTTAGAAGAGAGGGCTTGAAGCCATTTATATAAACGAATAGGAAAATAATGGCCAAAGAGATTATCCCCCCTTTTATTTCCCCCAAAAGTTTCTCCATTGGATAGCCTATGATCATAACCAGAAAGGCCAAGTGCATTCCTGAAATGGCAAATAAATGGCTTATACCCATTTCAGCCCCCATTTCCTGTATTTCCCTTCCGCCGTCAAGGGCGGACCCTGTTAAAAGTAGTGATGTCAGATTACCGACTCTTCCTCTATCCAGAGACCGGTAGAAGAGGGAAAGGAAGCGTCTTCTTCCCCTTCCCCATGGATTTCTTTCCACCGTCAAGGAGGAAGAAGAAAGGAAGAAGCCATCCATCATAACTCCTTTCAGCAATACTTCATCACCCAGGTCTTCATCCCCAAAGTCGGATATTACATATATCTTTCCTTCACAACCGGCCCAGTTTCCCTCTCCATCGGAGCAGGAAGAAAGGGAAAGATTATATCCTCTTCTTTCATTACCTCTGTAAGTTGGGATGGAAATAATCTTCCCCCTCACAATTTCTATGTCTCTATAGTTGAAGTAAGAGGCAAAATTAGGAACTTCAACAATACAGCACATCAATAGAGATGCGAGAAAAGTGAGGAGGAAGAGGGAAAACTCTTCCTTTTTCTTATATACCGAACACCATAAGACAACAAGACAAAGTGGTATGGTAAAGGTCCTGGTTTCCTTTACCATAAGAAAGGAGGTTGTATATAAGAATAAAGGAATCAATTTTTCCATATATCCTATAAACAGTTTTTTGGCGTTTTCTGACAAATATATTAATTCAGCATTTTGCCATAATATGTTTATATTCTTTATTCAAAAGATATTAAGCATATTATTAGCCATTACTTGTAAAAAGCCAGGATCCTTTCCAGTAGAGTCGGGACATCGTCTACGGTGTCCTTTATCCCCTTTCCCTCCAATTCCTTTTTGGTCCTGAAACCATAGTTTACTATGATGCCCTTGACTCCTGCATTCTTTGCCGTTTCATAATCCACTTCACTGTCTCCGACAAATAGTGTGGAGTTTCTATCTGAGGAGAATCTTTCCATCATACTCAATAGGCTCTCCGGATCCGGCTTCAATGGATACTGGTCACATTGCCCGATGATGAATTCAAAACGGATTGAAGGAAGAGTATCCTTGATTATCCTTACAACAAGCTCCTGGCTCTTATTTGATATGACTCCAAGTTGGAAGCCATCATCCATAAGAAAGGAGAGCATATCCACTATACCATCATATGGGCGGGTATGGTCCGAAGGATGATTTCTATAACAAGAGAGCATTAGATCCACCATTAAAGGTAAGTCTTCCTGGGGAATCTGGACTCCACTCTTATTCAATGCAGTAAAGAGTGCGTTTCTCAGGCCATGGCCAACGTACTCACGTATTTTGTTTTTATCCACCTTCGGTACAGACCAAGCGGAAAGGGCGTAGTTGATTGCACCTCTGATATCTTCCAGGGTATCTAGCAGTGTTCCATCCAAATCAAAAACTATCAGTTTTTCAGCCATACATCGATTATATACAACTGGATACGCTAAGGGAACTTGTAGCGAAAGGATTAATCATCTATCCTCATTTTGGAGGATAAAATGTATTCCATCAGAATAGGAAAGGGAAAGGAAAAACAGTTGGAGAAGCACCATCCTTGGGTTTTCTCCGGCGCCATAGATAAAGTTGTCCCTTCATTTACAACTGCAGATTGGGCTAATGTATATAATAACGAGGGCATATTCATCGCAAAGGGCTGGTACGATGAAAAGTCCCACATTATTCTTCATCTTCTCACCTGGGACCCGGATGAAGACACAGACGAAGCATTTGTAGAAAGATTGGTAAAGGAGGCCGTGCTTAGAAGAAAAGACTTCTTCTCTTCTCCAGATACCACCTGCTTCCGCCTTATTCATGGTGAAGCCGACTTCATTCCAGGTGTTGCCGCCGATACCTATGGCAGGGAAATAAGGATAATCATATCTTCCCGTTTTGCAGACCATTTTCTACCAGTGATCATTTCTACATTGACAAAGCTTCTTTCACCATCAAGGATACAGGTCACTACGGACCCCTTCTATTCTTCATCAGAAGGCCTTTCAGACAAAGTAAGATACTTTGTAGGAGGAAAAGAAGTGTCGCCAGGCAAAGATGAACTGGAGAACACTCTCTTTCTTGAAAGTGGGATATGGTATGAAGTCACACCAGGAAAGGGACAGAAGTCCGGATTCTACTGCGACCAAAGAGACAACAGAAAGGCCATTGAGAAGTATGTAAAAGATAAAGATGTCTTGGATGTATGCTCATATACAGGAGGCTTTACCCTCCATGCCCTTAGAGCTGGAGCAAAGAGCGTAAAGGCTGTAGATTCCTCAGAATCAGCATTGAGGCATCTTTTGTATCAAATCCACCTAAATGAAAACAAAGGCACACTGCCATTGGAGTCAAGAAACAAAGTCGAGATAGAGGCCTACGACTGTTTTGAATATGTCAGAGCCATGGAAGAGAATAAATATGATGTAATCATTCTTGATCCTCCAAAGCTTGCCCAGACAAAGGGAAAACTGGAGAATGCCACAAGGGCATATAAAGATCTCAACAGGGTTGCAATGATGAAGATCAAAAACGGAGGAATAATTGCAACTTTCTCCTGCTCCGGAGCCATGACAAGAGAAAACTTTCTCCTTACATTAAGTTGGGCCGCCTCCGATATAGGGGCTGAAGTACAGATACTTGAAACCCTATCCCAAGGTTCGGACCATCCTCAGCGCCTCTCATTCCCTGAGAGCCAATACCTGAAGGGTTTTATATTGAGGGTCATAAAAAAATAATCCCGGTTTCCCGGGACTCAGGAGAGTGGCTTAGACACCACTCTCTTCTTTTTTCTCTTCACTTTCATGAAGAACGCTTATTTCTGGTTTTTCACCACACTTGCACTCTTTCTCTTTTCTTTCCGGCTTCTTATCACTTCTGATACATGCGAACATGGAAAAACCTACATATGCACCCATAATAAGAATAATGATCGGAGCGAGGAAGTTTATGTCAAAGGAACCTGAACTGGTTGCCCTTACAGTTCCTAATACAGTGTTGTATACAGCAGAACGAGGGAGAGTGACGGCAAATGCCAGGCACACGATAAAACCAATGGTACATAGAATACCAAAAACCAAGGCAAATTTTCTTAATGCAGATTCTTTTATCATTTTCTTTGCCTCCAAAAACAATCTAACTTCATTTTTTTCTTAAAACAACACTTCCCTTTCATTTGACAAATATTCTCTTTAATACCTACACATAATTGACAAATAGAATCACAAAAGCAATGTAATTGAGTGTCTTGCGGGATGACAGGATAGATTGATGACAGAATGTAGGGGCAAATAAAATGGCATGACCTAAGCCATGCCACTTCTCTTTGTCGAAGAGATTAGTATTTAGCGTTGAGCCACTCGATTCCATCGATGCTGATAGCAAAGTATGGAGCAGACTGGAAGTAGGATTCATGGAATGCACCGTCGAATACTGCTTCTTCTGAATCTGGAGTAAAGTCACCATTTGTATCGAGAGCAAATGCGTGTGTAAGTTCCTTACCTTCGACTGTGAATGTTGATGTATCGAATACCTGGATTTCTCCGCTGGCGATCTTAGCTTCGACTTCAGCAAGCTTTTCCTTTGTTCCAGGAGCAGCAATAGCTTCGTTGAGTTCTGTGACGACAACTTCACCCTTAGCCATTTCACCACAGTAGTCAGATGGGTTCTCAACACCGTTGATGTAGTTTGCGATGAATGTGTAGAAGTAGTTTGTCCAGTCGATTCTGCAAGAAAGGAGGGAAGCCTTAGGAGCAACGCCAGTCATGTCGTTGTTGTAACCTGTGTGGAATACACCTCTTTCCTGAGCTGTTGTAGCTGGAGTTGTGTTATCAGAATGCTGGCTGATCATTACAGCACCCTTATCGATGAGAGCCTTAGCTGCTTCTGCTTCCAGTGTCGGGTCTGACCATGAGCCTACGAACTGAACCTTCATTGTTACGCTTGGACATACGCTTCTTGCACCAAGATAGTAAGATGTCATACCGGAGATGACTTCTGCAAATGAGAATGCGCCGACATAACCGATTACTGCTTCTTCTGCCTTAATCTTTCCTTCATCGATGAGCTGCTGGAGCTTGAGACCTGCTGCAACACCTGCAACATATCTTCCTTCGTAGATAGCTGCGAATGCGTTATATGTGTTGTCTCTGCCGTCTGTCTGAGATCCACAGTTTGTAAGGGATACAAACTTGACATTTGGGAACTCATCAGCTGCCTGCTGCATATACTGCTCGAAACCATAGGAGTTGTTGAAGATGACTTCGCATCCTTCGGCAGCGAGACTGAGGTTGGCATCGACACAGCCTGCATCCTCGTTGATGTCTCTCTTTACAGAAAGGACAACATCGTAGCCGTCAGCCTTAAGCTTATCCATAGCTGCGTTCATACCATTCATGAAGTTATAAGTATAACCCTGGTCGTTTTCGCTTCCAATTACGACAAAACCGATCTTTGTGGCTTTCTTCTCTGCTGGGGCTTCACCGGCGCCCTGTGCAAACAGAGAGAAGCACATGAGAAGAGCGAGTGCGATAGCAAGTGTTTTTTTCATTGTTTTCTCCTATTTTCTGCCTTTCGGCTGAAGTAGTATACAAAAATAATACTTTCCCAATTTAAGTTGTGTAAAGTGATTTTTTACACAATTATAATCTTTTATTTTAATGTTTTACTAAATTAATATTCATTTATCCCGCACCATGGAGCCATGGTACGGAATAGAAATGACTAATCAGCGGTCCTCTCTGAAATAATTCAGTCCCAAAGCTGCAGGTGGCTGCTTATCACGGGAGTTGCGCATACTTGTAACAACAAGGACAACCAGCGTTACCACATAAGGAACCATCTTGTAGAGTTCTGTAGGGAAGAACGGAAGAAGTAGTCTGAGATACAGGATCTTCAATGCACCGAAGAGGAAAGCACCCCAGATTGCATTGAGAGGTCTCCACATACAGAAGATTACAAGTGCAACTGCAAGCCAGCCGATACCACCGAGAGAAGATTCATTCCATGTACATCCGCCGGTTGTCATGACATAAACCATACCTCCTACGGCAGAGATACCTCCTCCGATGATTGTGGCTACATAACGATACATGGTCATGTTGATACCTGCAGCATCTGCTGTAACAGGAGACTCACCTACAGATCTGAGATAGAGACCTGTCTTTGTCTTCTGCAAAAACAGATGCATGGATATTGCAAGTATTATCGCCAGATAGAAGAAGAATGGCTGAGAGAACAATACCGGTCCTACAAACGGGATATTTCTCATGAATTGAGGGAATGGAACGAAGGAGAAGGCCTCTTTGAGAGGGTTTGACAGTGTAACGAAGCCACCGACAATGTGTCTCATATACTCACCTGCAAACTTTGCCACTCCTGTTCCAAAGATTGTAAGGGCAAGACCTGTTACGTTCTGATTGGCCCTGAGAGTAACAGTGATGAATGAGAAAAGGAGGCCGGCGAAGGCTCCGACGGCAAAGGAAGCCAGGATGGCGCATATAATTGCTACAAGCCCATTGGATGATCCTACTCCCACAGCTGCTTCATAAGCATATGCTCCTGCCAGTCCGAAGGCTCCACCCATATACATGATTCCTTCAACTCCAAGGTTGAGGCTTCCCGATTTCTCTGTAAGGATTTCTCCCAAGGTACCGAACATCAATACGGTACCGAAACTACCTGCTGCAGCCAATAGAGCAATCAAAGTATTCATGCCTTAACCTCCTTCTTGACCTTGGAACGGAAGGTCATCTGATAGTTGATGAAGAATTCACATCCGAGCATAGAGAAGAGGAGAATTCCAGAAACGATTTCGCTTATGGCGGAAGGAACTCCGAGAGTCTGCTGCAGATAGCTGGATCCTACAGTCAGGATGGCAAGGATCATAGAGATTATGATCATTGCAAAGGCATTGAGGTGACCAAGCCAAGCTACTGTAATGGCTGTAAAGCCCACGCCTCCTGCAACACCGGAAGTGATGGTCTTGTTCTGGCCTGATACCAGGATAAAGCCGACGATTCCACAAATTGCACCGGAAACCAACATCGTCCTTACCATAACCCAGCCAACGTTCATACCTGCATATCTGGCTGTATTGTAGCTGTCGCCGATTACAGATATTTCATATCCCTGCTTCGTGTAGTTCATATAGATATGCATCAAAGCTACGAGAACCAATACGATTATCCAACCGATATGCAGACCGAAGACTGAAGGAAGGAGGGCGTTTTTATTAAAGAGAGGAATCTGCTGTGTTCCTGGTCTTCCTTCCCATGGACCTCCCTGAAGCCAGGAGATAATACCTATGGCTATATAGTTCATCATCAAAGTAAAGAGTGTTTCATTTGTATTGTACTTTGCTTTGAAGAAACCCGGGATGGCTGCCCAAATGGCTCCGCCCACAGCAGCTGCAAGACCCATGACCAACAATAGAGGCACATGAGGTAGCTTTGAAGCAAAGTTTATGGCGAAGAAGGAAGCGAAAATAGCTCCTGCAGTAATCTGTCCTTCTCCTCCAATATTCCAGAAACGCATCTTGAAACATGGAGCGATAGCCAGTGCACATCCCAGTAGAGGAATAGCATTCTTCAGAGTCTGCTTGAAATAGAAGGATGTGCCCAAAGAACCCTTTATTATCACTGCATATGCTTTGAAAGGATTGTTTCCTGTAATAAGAATAGGAATACAACCGATGATAAGGGCGACCAATATGGAACCTATTCTGATAGCCCAGACTTTCTTCGGATCCATTGCATCTCTCTTGGAGAGCCTGATAAGTGGAGTTTTCTTAGCGTCTTCCATTACATCTCCTCCTTTCCACCAAGACTGGTCATCATAAAGCCCACTTCTTCCTTGGTGGTGGTACGTGCATCTACGATTCCACTTACTTTTCCCCCGCAGAGAACGAGAATTCTATCGCAGAGCTCAAGAAGAACATCCAATTCTTCTCCTACATATATTACAGCTACACCCTTCATTTTCTGCTCTGTAAGAAGGTTGTAGATTGTATATGATGTGTTTATATCCAGACCTCTGACGGCATAAGCTGTGAGAAGCACATTTGGCTGGGAGGCGATTTCTCTTCCAACAAGAACTTTCTGGATATTTCCACCACTCATTCTTCTTACAGGGAATTCGGTACTTGGAGTCACAACCTCCAGATCGTCCCATATTTTCTTAGCCAACTTTTCAGGGTCTTTTTTGTTGAAGAAGATGGATTTGCCATTTCTCCAGGACCTCAACATCATGTTACTGGTCATACCCATGGAACCCACAAGACCCATTCCAAGTCTATCTTCAGGAACAAAGGCCATTCCCACACCAAGCTGCCTGATCTTCATTGGAGCCAGACCTACCAGATCTTTTCTCTCTCCGCTCTTTGGGTCGATATATTCAATGGAGCCGGATTTGATGGGATATAGGCCTGTCATGCATTCCAAGAGTTCCTTCTGTCCACTACCTGCAATGGCGGCTACACCCAGGATTTCACCGGAATTTGCCGTGAAGGAGACATTGTCAAGTCTTGTAAT
>JALFRH010000239.1 GCA_022785155.1 Spirochaetales bacterium | reverse complement strand
GAAACCGTAGCAGAGCGCCCCATGAATAAATGCTTTGATTTCTATGTCAGGACAGTCTTTTCTGATCTTTTCAATTTCCTTGAGACTAAGTTCCCTGGATAGGACCACACGCTCAAAGCCCAAGTCCTGGAGTACCTTTACCCCCTCTGTAGTGTGGACGGCAAGTTGGGTGGAAGCGTGCAGGGGAATGGAGGGGTAGTATTTCCTGACAATATCCGCAACACCCAGGTCCTGTACTATGATTCCATCTGTTCCATAGAACTTGACCATATCCAAGGTGTCTATAAGGGCTTTCATAGATTCATCATCTATAAGAGTGTTTATGGTTATATATGTCTTTTTACCTCTTTCAAGGCTGTAGCGCCTTATTTTTGAGAGGTCTTCTTCTGAAAAGTTTACTGCGCCTTTTCTTGCAGAGAAGTCTTTGAGACCAAAGTAAACGGCGTCCGCTCCGTTTTCAAAGGCCGTCAATGCTCCAGATAGACTTCCTGCCGGTAATGCTAGTTCAATCATGGTGTAATATTAGCTTTTGGAAAGGGAAAATGATAGTCAGCATCTGGCCATTCTGTATATATCCGATATTTCTTTTCCTCCAAGTCTGAAAGAATCCCCCAGGGTTCTCTTTCCATGGAAAGTTGCTCCGAAGGAAAGGCTCTCTATATCTTCTTCAGATAATTCAATGCCTAGTTCCTTTATGGTGACGGGCATGGAAATGGAGGAGAAGAACTTCTCCATTTCATCTATGGTCTTTTCTGCAACCACATCACTTTCTCCTTCCAGGGAAAAGAGCTTTTCCCCAAGTATCACCAATCTCTCTTTTATGGATGGAAAAACATATCTGGCCCAGCTTCCCCATATGGCAGTAAGCCCTGCGCCATGGGGACAGTCATATTTTGCAGATAGCTCATGTTCCATCTGATGGCAGGCCCAGTCTCCCCGACTATCAGATCCCATATTCATAAGACCGTTGTGGGAAAGGGAACCAGCCCACATCAGGTTTGCCCTTGCTTCATAGTTTTTGGGGTCAGAGAGGGCAATAGGAGTGTAAGCCATGACAGACTTCAGAAGGGAAACGGAGAGATCGTCTGTAAGCGTGAGACCTTCCCCGCTATGAAAGAACCTTTCCAGAGTATGCATCATGATATCCGCCGAACCGCTTGCAGTCTGGTAAGGGGAAACTGAATATGTCAATTCCGGGTTCAGGAAAGCATACTTTGGTCTTCCCCACTCGGAGTTTAATCCTCTCTTGTATCCCGGGCCTTCATCATTTGATATTACACTGGATGCGCTCATTTCGCTTCCTGTGGCAGATAGAGTAAGGATGGCAGCCAAAGGGAAGGCACCTTTGACCTTCCTTTCTCCTAAATAATAGTCCCAAATATCACCTTCGGTATTAAAGAGGCCATAGGCAATGGCTTTTGCGCTATCGATTACGCTGCCTCCACCAAGAGCGATTATTATCTCCGAACCATGTTTCTTGGCTTCTTCTATGGCTTTTCTTACCAAAGTCACCCTTGGATTGGGAACTACACCTCCCACCTTTATATAGTCAATGCCATTGGAAAGAAGGTCCTTTTCGACTCTCTCTAATATCCCTGACTCAATGGCGCTTTTCCCACCATAGTGCAACAATGCCTTTTTATATCCGTCCCTGTTTAGGGTTTCACCTAGTTTTGTCTCTGCACCTTTACCGAAAAATACTCTTGTAGGAGTGTAGTACTCAGTCATTCTTATTCTCCGCGATAATTGCTTTTCCTTGGGAACCGTCAGCTTTTATCAAAAGATCCTTATTGCATCTTACGTGTATAAAGTGCTTGGTCTCCTCAACCAGAGGCAGCTTCTTTATTTCTTCGTAATCCACTCTTCCTTCGCCATCTATAGGATTGTTTGTCAGATATAGGCAGCCTAAGCTAGTGACATTTTGGAAGAAGTGGGAGCCTTCGCTTGGCTCTGCCTGTAGTTCTTCCAGTCCTGTTTCAACAATAATTTTAGCCTTTGATATCTGTGGCCAGGAACAAGGGATGCCAAGCCACTTGTCGCTGGAGCCCAATCTTCCGGCGGCAATAAGGACATAAGGCTCCTCCAACTTCTTGTTCAAAGCCTCAAGCTCTCCTGCCATCTCAGTCATTTCGCTTCTCTTGAACTTCTCAGGCAGTATGGAGATTATATCCCTTACACCTTCAACCTTGCCGTTTCCCATTACTCTTAAGGACGAGACCAGGGCTGAGTCCAGTTCTTTTTCACTTATCTGTATATTCTCGAATCTGTCGGTGGATGAAATAGGCCTTATCTGGAGAATGGAGAAGTCCGGCATGCCGCTGTGTTCTGTGTTTACTGCAAATTCAATTTCCACAGGCTCAGCCATACTTCTGGTTCCCAGTTTCAACATTTCATCTATTATCTTAGGAAGAGGTATCATTTCATATTTCACCACACCATTGAAGGTCAGGCTTCTGAATCCTTCGTCATAAGGGTTTTCTGAAACAAAACCATCGCTTCTCATTACAGACATTATTCCCATGGTGGCCCTTGGCCATTGGGATACCTTGGACATAGGAAGCTGTTTAAGATTATCTATGTCCTTCTGGGGGGAGAAGGGCTCTCTTGTATCCAGGGCATAGAAAGTGTGCTGGGAGGAACCTCTTCCTGTAAGGGAAGTGACTGGGATCTGAGGCTTTGCAGGGCAGAATCTGAAGGCCGCCCCTTCATCTACGATTGTCTTACCCATGCCGAAGGCAAGCATTCCCAAGCCGTCTTCAGCCTTTCTGTTTCCAGATGGATAGTAATCAAGGCTTCTTGCCACACCTGAGATGTTGGGGAACCACAAGCCATCGTGGTCGCTGCCTGTTATCTGCTGGATTATTACAGCCATCTTCTCTTCTTCAGTGCTGTGTCCTGTCCTCTTCAAATACTCCCTGGCCCCCTCAAAGTACGTGGATGCCCAGACAGTTTTTACTGCACGCTCCAAGTCTTCCAGCCTCTTCTCGTCGCTTCCTTTGTTTGGAATCATGGATGTCTGGTAGACTCCTGCAAAGGGCTGGAAATGGCTGTCTTCAAGAAGGGAAGAGGATCTTACGGAAATAGGAACCTTTATTACCTCCACTATTCTCTTCAAATCCAAAGAGAGTTCTTCAGGGAGCTTTGCATCAAGGAAAATAGAGAGTATCTCATCGTCCTTCTTGTCTACAAAGTCTCCTGGCCAGAAGTCGTTGATGGAAAGGAAGGTGTCGAACAATTCCGTAGATATTACGATTGTCCTTGGAATGGAGACATAGATATCTTTATATCTCTTTCCGATGCCATCCGCCTTCATTTCCATGGCTATGAAGGCCAAGCCTCTTCCTTTTCCTCCTAGGGAGCCTTTACCTATTCTCGTGAAAAGGAAGGTTTCGTCATAGCTTTTCCTGTTGAACTCGGCAATGGATCCTCTGGTTCTCTCTTTTCTGTAGCTTTTTATTGTCGAGTATATAAGTTCCCTTGTCTTCTCGGCATCGCTTCCATCACTTTTCATTGTAATAGGCTTGAGGATTGATGCTAGATGATACAGGGACTGGGCTCTCAGCCATCTTGAGAGATCATTCTTTCTTACATGATAAGCGAAACTGGAGATGGGAACCTCCATCATCTTATCTTGGAGCTCCTTCATGGTAGAGGCCACAGCTATGGTCTCTCCTGTCTCCGGGTCAATGAACTTAAAGGCTCCGAAGTCATATTTCGTCGTAAAGTATGACTCAAGGAAATGGTATCTGTCAGGTGAGAGTTTCCAAATGAAATCGGCGTTTATTTCCTTGGCTATGCTCTCTGCATTCTCGTCTGTGGACTGGAGGAGCACAGGAACTTCGGGGTTGTCATTCTTGATGGCCTTACCAAGTTCCTTTCCACCCTCCTTATCTCCGAAGGGAGAAGGAAAGGACAGGTCCGTTATGACACCAAGTATGTTGTTGCGATATTTGTTGTAAAGCTTCCATGCTTCAGAGTAGTTTCTTGCAAGGAGAATCTTAGGCCTTCCCCTCATTCTCAGCTTCATTCCCCACTCGTTGAGGGCTTCCAGAATGGAGGCTCTGTTCTGCTGGATCAGAAGCATATATAGCTGAGGAAGATAGGATGATATGAACTTCACGGAGTCTTCTACAAATAGAATTACCTCGACGTCGGCTTCATTTGTGTCGTGGTCTACATTGATCAAGTCCTCGATGAGTTTGACCATGGCAAGGAAGACGGAGGGGTTCCCCATCCAATAGAACATGTAATCGATATAAGGGCAGTTTTCACCCTTGAGTTCCTTTACCCTTCTATGGTCAGGGGAAGGGGAGAGGACTATGAAAGGCAGAGAGGAGTCATATTTCTTCACAGCCTCAGCCAAGGCCTCGACCCTCCCTGAGCCCAACTCCAGCATTGATATCACAAGATCGAATTTCTGGCTCTTCAGATAGTTCAGAGCCTCGTCTTCGCTGGATGTATGGGTGATTTTAGGAGGGTTTGAAAGCCCCAATGCCGTATACTCTTTATATAGCTCTTCCTCAACCCTTCCGTCCTCTTCAAGCATGAACCTGTCATAGTCTGAGCAGATGAGAAGCACATTATATACATGTTTCAGCATTAAGGAAGAGAAGGGAATCCAAGTTTCATCCAATTGGTAGTGCATATTATTTCTTTGTTCTGATCATTATGAATGTGACGACAGATGAAATGAGAGGAACAACGGTTATCCAACCGATTATCCTCAGCGTGATCTCTTCTGCTCCGACTACAGCTGTAAGCACAATGAGAAGAAGGAGAAGGACACCTAGAAGAATTGTTGAAGCCTTGAATATTTTATCGATCATTTTTCACTCCGTTATGTTAGATGATAGTTTTCAAACCCACATTTGGTCTATGGAAACCGCACCCTCAAGCAGTTTCTTCGATGTATAAAGCATATCTATCAGAGTATCTTCTCCAAGTTGCTCCCTGATAATGGTCTTGGCTTCCCCGATCATCTGTGGCCTTGATGAGGTGTTGTGGGTATCGGAACCAAGAATATGGATCTTGTTGTTTCTCAGCATATCAAGGGCCTTGGGCCTGGTGGAGGGGGAGATGAAGAACTCTGCATTGGACTGGATGAAGACCCCTGCATCCCTAAGCCTATCAATGACACCTTCCTCCTGCCATGACAAATATCTTTCTATATGGGCCAGTATTACATTAAGGTCTTCATTCATGGAAATGCGGATGATATCTGCAACTTCATTCTCATCCCATTTATGGAAGGGCATTTCTATCATCAAAGTGTTTGTTCCGACTATTGTCAAATAATCCAA
>JALFRH010000200.1 GCA_022785155.1 Spirochaetales bacterium | reverse complement strand
GCTTTCTCGCAGCCCATGGCTGTGAAGAAACCCAGGCCTATGGCATCGAAGAACATAATATGGGAAGGAAAAGAATCAACCTCACAATTCTCTGCAATCAAGAACATCAGAAGCCCTGCAACAAAGGCGACCACTATATATACGCTGTTTTGATACACAGCTACAGGAACAGCACCGATAAGAACATCCCTTATCATTCCTCCTGCACAGCCGACAGTAATTGCAAATACTATTACACCAAGAAAATCCATTTTCTTGCTTATTGCCTTTGCCGCCCCGCTGAGTGCAAAGACAAAGGTTCCGAATACATCAAACAAAAGGAGAATGCTGTTACTCATATCAACTATAGAATAATACCAAATCCATATTCTCGTCACGGATGTAAGGAGTATAAGAAAGGTCAAATCCACCTATCCTGATGCTAGTACCAAGGAATATTTAAATAAAATCTGCAAATAATATGCTTAATGGTCTATAGAAACAACTAATTGGAAATACTGTAAAGTTTATAAATCTTTTTATTAATAATACAGGGATGACTTTCCGTGTATACCTCATCCGATGTCTTGCAAACCAAGTTCTTGTGAATTCTCTCATGGTTGGAAAACAAACAAATTCATAAAGGCTTTTCTACTGTTCATCTTCATTATGACAACCCACTAAAACACAAACTCATGTTCCATATTCACCAATGCCATCCCTACTGATTTAATCCCATTGCATCCACCAAAGCTTCAAGGTAGAACAAATAATAATTCCCCGGGATAGTCACAACCAAGGATTGATATACACTGAGGAGTCTTATTATTACGATTCAATCGACTGACTGCAAATAAGAGATGTCAGCCATTTCTCATCCTTCTGTTTTTTAGAGATATGGCAAATAAGCATTTAATCAAATAATCATTCACACAATCAAAAATTCGTTTTCCTCTTCGATATATCTGCAAAAGGTAAAAATACCGCAAATTATTTCCGGAGTAAAACCACAGTTGCTCTCCACCATCCATCCTCCTGAAATTCCCTTGTGCATAATATGAAGTGCCTCTGAATCGTTTGTATCCACTAAAAAATAGTTTTGGCTATTATGCATAGTTAGGATGTACTTTTTCTCATCTATCGATACATTTGCATGATCAACTCTTGGCATTCTGCAAATTGGCCATCCCACCACATCAGGGTCATTGCCATCTGCATATCCGGGAAAAGCAGAACCGACTAAATGCTTTTTGTTGTCAAAAAGAAAGTATTCCCGATTTCTTACATCACCGGAACTTGTTTTTGATCCATCGATACAACGGACGTCCACTGACAAAAGCAGCTCGCCTGTAGTGCTGAGAATCTCTTTTTGTGGACCAATCATCGCACTCTTTATTTTTGCCAAAGCAAGCTGAGACCCATTTTTATAAATGACTCCTGCCTTTATCGTGTATTTCATAACCGCACCTCCTATATTACACAAGCGAATACAGGATAATTCCTGCAACGCCAGAACCTGCCATAACCCAAAGTGGATTCAGTTTCCACTTTCTCAAAATAAAAAAGCCGACAACAAAAATAATCACAGCAATAAAATCCAAAGAGGCCAAATCATTCGGAAGCGTTCTCTGTCCGTAGAGTGCCATGATCAATAGAGAGATGCCTGCAGATGCAATCATTGCAATTACCGCAGGCCTTAGCCCCCCAAGAATCCCCTGAACCATATTCAATCCACGAAAACGATAATATATGTAGGCAAGGGTCATTACGATAACACAGGATGGAAACACGCAGCCAATGGTTGAAACGATAGCGCCGAGAAGACCTGCGACTTGTATACCGACAAATGTTGCAGAGTTAATCGCAATGGGGCCGGGTGTCATTTCAGCTATAGTCATAATATCTGCAAATTGTGCCATCGTAAGCCAGGGGTGGATATCCACCACTTGGCTCTGAATCAAAGGCATAGCTGCATATCCACCACCAATGCTAAATAAGCCAATCTGAAAAAAACTCCAAAATAATTCTAAATAAATCATCTCTTTCCACTAGCCTTCCCTATTTTTCCTTGATGCCATGTATCTACTGCTCCGATTACTCCGCAGATAATAATAATGGATATGATATCCACAGATAAAAAGCGAACGGCTATAAAAGAACCAAGCATGACAATAACAGGCAATAGTCGTTTTTTCTGTAAAATGTTTTTTGCCATATTAATTACGACATCAAAAATCACTGCCGCCACACCACAAAGCATTCCTGCCATTGCCATATTTACAAAGGCATTATCCCTAAAGGCCTGATAGAACATGGAAATGATGGAAATAATAATCAATGGCGGCAATACAGTACCCAATACCGTAAGCATTGCACCGGGAATACCTGCCACATGATAACCGACCAAAATTGAAGCATTAACTGCTATTGCACCAGGAGAAGACTGTGCGATTGCAGCAAGATCCATCATCTCATCTTCTTGAATCCAGCCAAGTTCCTCAACAAATTTCTTTCTCATCAATGGAATGATTACGAATCCTCCTCCAAAGGTGCAGGCACTCAATTTGAAAGTGGAGAAAAACAATTTTTTATATTTTTGCAAGCTGTTCACTTCTTAAAACGCCATCCTTTCCAAGTTCGTAAACTTTATATCACTTGCTTTTTAATAATGGAAATAATATTATTTTACAGAAATAATAAGTTATTTATTATAAGGAGCATACTTTGACGATACGACACATTACGATATTCCGAGCCGTATGCGAAAACGGATACAACTCTACAAAAGCAGCGGAAGTTTTACACATGACCCAACCTGCAGTCAGCCTTGCCATTAAGGAGTTGGAACAATATTACGGCGTTCATCTTTTTGACAGGATTGGACGTAGATTGCAAATCACAGATGCGGGGCAGCTTTTTCTGCAATATGCGATTCATATTTCAGACTTGTTTTCAGATATGGAAACGGGTCTTCGTGATTGGGATTCCAAAGGCATCCTTCGTATAGGAGCAAGCATTACCATCGGTTCGCAGTTTTTACCAAGCTATGTAAAAGCATTCTCTGAAATCTGCCCAGAAATTGATGTAAGAGTTACTGTTGAACAAACCGAACGCTTGGAACAAAAAATACTATCTAATGAGTTGGATTGTGCGTTGATTGAAGGTATTGCCCATGATGCAAATATTGTAACACAAGCCTATATGGAAGACCATCTGAGTGTTATTTGTGGCGCTGATAAAGACTGGACACAGGGACAGAATATCACCATCGAAGAGTTTAAAAAACAACGCTTCTTATTGAGGGAAAAGGGCAGCGGCACAAGAGAAGTCTTTGATCGGGTAATTGCCCAAGCTGGCATTCATGTTGTTCCAGTATGGGAAGCTATGAGTACGACGGCATTGGTCAATGCTACCATCAATGGTCTTGGCATTTCCGTTTTGCCTCATCGAATGGTTTTGCCTGCATTGAGACAGGGCTTACTTCGTACAGTCAAAGTGCAGGATTTAGTTTTCGTTAGAAATTTCTATATTATCTATCATAAAGACAAGTTTCTGACCAATTCAGCAAAACAGTTTATTGCCTTGTGTAAGTCATATGAAATGGATTATCCATTACCTTCTTATACTGGTTTGTATTAGCAAAATACTTAAACCTAAGCATATAAGCCTGTGATAAACGTTGGATTAGATAGATGCAATATGCAACAAGGAATGGAGTTGGCATTCATGGCTACCACACAAATGATTTCAGCGTCCATATGGAGAGGGATATCATAAAACAGTGCGAAGCGTAATTTGGTGTAATAGGTATCGACCTTACACCTCCACCAATGTAGTTCTCCATCTATCGCTCATTTTATAATGTATTGCCTCAACACCCATGAAACGATGCCTTTTCATCACTCTGAAACAGGGGAGGCAGCAGTCAGCATTCCCTCAAAAACACTTGTCATTATGCGTTGTCTTCACTACAAGCGATACCAAACCTAATCTTCAATAATTGAGGTTGTATGCTTTGGGCGATCCTAACCGATTAATCAAGAAAGCCTACGAAGCAGGCAACACCTATAGCCACAAATTATGTCTTAACGGAAATTTAATGTATCAGAAATAACAAATATCACAAATTTTCCAATTTCTCTTGAACATCGATTTTAAATTATGATAATACTTCACTATTATTATATTTTGTTTTTGTTATTTCCTTAACACTAAATAAGATATAAAGAGAATATTGAAAAAAATCAATTCTTGGAACTTTATTTTTCCACAATTATTCATTCAATATTCTTTGTAAATCCTAAAAGAGGAGAAAAAAATGTACGATTACGCAAAATTTATGGCTGAACTCGAAAGAAAGAATCCTGCCCAGCCTGAATTCATCCAGGCAGCTGGAGAAATCATCGCATCTGTCATCGACACAGTCAACTCAAACCCTCTCTATCTCAAGAACAAGATTCTTGACCGCATTACAGAGCCGGATAGAGTCATTACATTCAAAGTCGAATGGGAGGACGATGACCACAACATCCAGGTAAACCGTGGATATAGAGTACAGTTCAACAATGCCATCGGACCATATAAAGGCGGACTCAGATTCCATCCTTCCGTTACCCTCGGCACCTTCAAGTTCCTCGGCTTCGAGCAGATCTTCAAGAACTCCCTCACAACTCTCCCTATGGGTGGTGGAAAGGGTGGTTCGGACTTCTCTCCAAAGGGAAAGAGCGACCAGGAAATCATGAGATTCTGCCGCGCCTTCATGACAGAGCTCCAGAAGTATATAGGCCCTGACACAGACGTTCCTGCTGGAGACGTAGGTGTCGGTGGAAGAGAAATCGGCTTCATGTATGGCCAGTACAAGAGACTGAGAGACGAGAATACAGGTGTCCTTACAGGAAAGGGCATCGGTTGGGGAGGCTCCCTCATCCGCCCTGAAGCAACTGGATATGGCGCCCTTTACTATGCAGATGAACTTTTGAAGGACTTCAACGACACAATCGAAGGAAAGAGGATCTCTATCTCCGGCTATGGTAACGTTGCCTGGGGTGCAGCCATCAAGGCAACCGAAATGGGCGCCAAGGTTGTGACCATCAGCGGAAGCAAGGGATATGTCCTGGATGAAGATGGAGTCAACACAAAGGAAAAGTGGGACTACATGCTTATGATGAGAGCTACAAACAGCGGCGACCTCCGAGGATATGCTGAAGAGTTCGGCGCCAAGTTCTTCCCTGGGGAAAGACCATGGAATGTTCCTGTAGACATTGCAATGTCTTGCGCCTACCAGAATGAGCTCAACAAAGAAAACGCAGAATCCCTTGTCAAGAACGGTGTGAAGTATATCATCGAAACAAGCAACATGGGATGTACACCGGAGGCTGTGGAAGTCTTCAAGGCCGCCGACGTTCCATTTGCCCCTTCAAAGGCTGCAAACGCAGGTGGAGTCGCTGTATCAGGATTGGAAATGAGCCAGAACTCAGCCCACCTTTCCTGGTCTGCAGAAGAAGTTGACAAGAAACTCCACGATATCATGGTCTCCATCCATGACGCTTGTGTAAGGGAAGGAAGAGAAAAGGACGGCTCCATCAACTATATCAAGGGTGCAAACATTGCAGGCTTCAAGAAAGTTGCCGATGCCATGTGTGCCCAGGGTTATTGATAGCCTTATTTCATATATCCGGCTCCGAAAGGGGCCGATTATTTTTCGCCTATCCCCTTAACGCTCTTTTGTTTTGTACTTACACTTAGGGTGGAGGCACAAAATGGGAAGAATTAAAAGTGCTTGGGAAATCGCCCTGGAAAAAACTGAATCAATTGAAGTCGATGAAAACAAAATAAGACATAACGCAGATATAGACGCCATAAGAAGAAAAGCAGGAGCTTATCTATTGGGTGAAGAAGATACGGAAGATAGTCTCAGGTCTGAACTCAGTAAATATGGAAAGGATGAGATCAAGGAAGCTCTTGGCCAGACCATAATAAACTCCCTTACTCTTCCTCAGACTGATATGACGGAAAGCAAGAAGCCCCAAAGGCTTTTCTTCCTTCTTTCCTTGGCTCTTCCTGGAAACCAGGAAGTCCTGGACTTTCTCCAGGATGTACTTAATCATATGGCCCAGTATCCACGACATAGAGAGCAGATGATGGATCAGCTCAAGAGCCAGTTCGAGCCTATGCTAAGGGAAAAGGAAGAGAAAATGAGGGCCCAATATGGTGAGTGTCCCCATCTTACATTCGAAAACGACAAAGAGTGCAGGGAAATGGCAAATAAGTATCTTGAAAGACTGAGAGACCAATATCAGAAGACTTTGGATGATGCCAAGGAGCAGCTGAAGGAAGTCTTGAAATAAACCCAAGGGGCAGAGTGATGTAAATGAGGCTGTTTTCCAGCCTCATTTTACTTACTTCCAATAACTCTTCATCCTATTTCTCAATCTTTCTCTGTAGCCTTCCCAATCGGTGATTGGAGAAAGGGCCACACCATCCTCCACAGCCGCCTTTGCAACAGCCACAGCCTCCCACTCGATTACCCTCGGGTCGAAGGGCTTCGGAACGATGTAGTCCCTTCCGAAGGAGAAGTCCTTTCCTCCATATGCCTTCTTCACTTCCTCAGGAACCTTTTCCTTGGTAAGCTTGGCCAAAGACAAGGCTGCCGCCTTCTTCATATTCTCTGTTATCTCAGTAGCCTTGACATCCAAAGCCCCGCGGAATATGAAAGGGAAACCAAGAATATTGTTTATCTGGTTGGGATAGTCGCTTCTGCCAGTTCCCATGATTACATCATCCCTGGTGCTCTTGGCCTCTTCATAAGTGATCTCAGGATCTGGATTTGCCATAGCAAAGACAATAGGGTCTTTTGCCATGGAAAGAAGCATATCTTTTTTGAGTATTCCTTTTGCAGACACTCCCATAAAGACATCCGCCCCTACAATGGCTTCCTTCAGCGTCCTCAAGGGAGTATCGGAAGCAAGAGATTCGTGTACAGGATTCATTCCTGGCCTTCCCTTATAAATGACACCGTCGATGTCCGTCATAATAAGGTTCTTCTTTCTTATACCCATGGAAAGGAACATCTTTGCACAGGAGCATCCTGCAGCTCCTGCTCCTGAGAACACCACCTTCATATCCTCAAGCTTCTTTCCCACAATCTCTGCTCCGTTTATCAAGGCAGCGGAGGCGATAATGGCTGTTCCATGCTGGTCATCATGGAAGACAGGGATATCACAACGCTTTTTCAGTTCATTCTCTATATAGAAGCACTCGGGCCCCTTTATATCCTCAAGGTTTATTCCTCCGAAGGTAGGGGCGATCGCCGCGACGATATCTATGAATTTATCGGGGTCCTTTTCTGCAACCTCGATATCAAAGACATCGATGTCGGCAAAACGCTTGAAGAGCACCCCCTTACCCTCCATTACAGGTTTGCTGGCAAGGGCTCCTCTGTCACCCAGGCCTAGAATAGCCGTCCCGTTTGATATTACAGCCACAAGGTTTCCCTTGGATGTATATCTATATGCACTGTCTTTGTCTCTATCTATCTCCAATACAGCCTGGGCCACCCCCGGGGTATAAGCAAGGGACAGATCCTCTGCAGTGGCACAGGGCTTGGTGGGCACGACGCTTACTTTTCCTGGTCTACCCTCTTCATGGTATCTGAGGGCCCTAGTCTTCAAATCTTCCATATATTCCTCTCTATTTCTTTCCTATTGCGCTTTTCAATGCCTGAATAAGATGTCTCATTTCCACAGGCTTTGCAAGATGACCGTTCATGCCAGATTGGAAAGCCTTCTGTTTGTCTTCCTCGAAGGCGTTGGCAGTCATGGCGATGACAGGAATCAATCTCTTATCTTTATCAGAAAAACGTCTTATTATCCTGGTTGCTTCGTATCCATCCATTACAGGCATCTGGATATCCATCAAAACCAGGTCATAGTATCCGGCGTCTTTTTCCAAGAGGGCATCGATGCACTCCTTGCCGTTGGTGACAAGATCCACATTCACTTTAAGCTCCCTCAGCATTTCCGAAGCAATTTCGCCGTTGATTTCATTGTCCTCCACAAGAAGAACCCTTATACCCTTCAGGAAAGCATCAGGTATAATCTCCTCCCGTTTCTCTTCCAGTCCTACAAGCCTGGAGAAAGTGATGGATACTGTAACTGTGGTGCCCATATTCTGCTGGCTTTCCACTTCTATTTTTCCGCCCATGGCATCCACAAGCCTCTTGGTTATGGTCATTCCAAGGCCTGTGCCTGAGACGCCGCTTATGGTTGCATTACGTTCTCTGGAGAAGGAGTTGAATATATAGGGAAGGAACTCCTTGGATATTCCGATACCATTGTCCTTCACAACAAAAGTGAAGTCTGACAACCTTTCATCCTCCCTAATCTTCTCTTGGACACTAAGGGAGATCTTTCCTCCCTTGGGAGTATATTTCACAGCATTACTGAGAATATTGAGAAGTATTTTCTGCACCTTCACTTTATCGCAGAGGATGGTTGAATGGCAGGCATTGCCAGATGCTTCGAACTCAAGGCCTTTTTTCTTTGCGCTTTCATTCACCGATATCATGATATCAGACATCAAATCCTGACATAAGCATGGCTTCTCGGAGATTTCAAGATTACCGCTTTCAATCTTCGCCATATCCAACACATCTCCTATCAGGCCCAAAAGCTGCCTGCCACAGGTTTGGATCTTATAGATGTAGTCGTCCAATACTTCTTTCTCATCCAAATGGTTCTTCGCCAATTCGGAGTAACCTATAATGGCATTGAGTGGTGTCCTAATATCGTGGGACATGTTGAAAAGGAAGTAGCTCTTACCCTTGTTGGCCTCTTCAGCCTGGGCCAAGGCGGACATGAGCTTTCTATTGTACTCGGTCCTCTCTTCCTCGATTAGTGTGATGTCCCTCACTCCTACATAGATCTTCGCCCCTTCAGGATCCTGTGGGCTAAGAGTGAACTTACCTTGGTAGCGCCTTCTCCCGCCATTTACAATGACATCATATTCGATGATGCATTCGTTATCGTTGTTCTTGAAATACTCCATGAGAGCATTGAACTCCGTAACTTCCAGAAAGCGCTTTCTGTCTTCCGGAGCTACGACGACATCCGCATACTCTTTTATGCTTTCGTCATACTTGTGTGTTTTTTTGTCAGACCACTGGGGATGAGGGCCTTTGGAGACAAAGAAGATCTTTTCAATTCTTGTCTTCACATCCACTTCAACCAAGAAGACGAAATCATCTGTAACGGCAGAGAGTATCCTATCCACCATCTTTTTGTTTTTATTGGCTGCAAAGGGCTCCCTGCTGAAGGTATATATAGCCATGAAAACAATAAAGACTATAAAAAGGATGGCTACATATATCATGTTGCTTACAACCAGTGTTATACCTCGTTCCTGGTTGGCTTCAAGGAATTGCTGTGATATGGTATAGGCCACCTTCAACCCTGTTTTCTCCAGGTTGAATTCTATTCTGGTGTCATCGACTTCCCTCTTTCCTATCCCCCACTCCCCCTTTCCAGAAAGGGATACTGTAATTGATGAAATCAAGGGATTGTCAAATTGAAAAATAGGCGCCAATTCCATTATCAACGCCCTTTCTCCATTACTGTATTTCAGATATCCGCCATCTATAGATAAGCCTTTCTCTGATTTCTTTTCCTCTATTTCAACAAAATCAAAGATAGGGAAATCTTCTAAAGAATTGGAGGAAAAGTAATCTATGGCACTTGAGACCTTCTCATCTATGGAGCTGGTTTCTCTTTCAAGGAAAGAAGATGCCATGGATATGGTGCCTTGGCTTACATTGCCTTTGACATTCTTACCAAGCCTTAAGGCGAGAAAAATATAAAAAGAGAAGAAAAGAAGTAATGCAGTAATTAAAACTATCCAATTCTTTGTCTTCTGTTTTATCTTCATATATTCTTACCCTTATAGTCATTATCCCACACAAGAAGGGAAATTGACATATCCATTTTGATAAATAATGATGTTTTACCTTCTCGAGGTTGTTTTGATTTTCATTTTTTTAAATTGTTTTCTTACACTTAATACATCAAGTGTATATTTTTTTCTTTACACAAAGTAGAATTATTGTCGAATTACAACACACAATCAAAGGAGGAGTCTGTGTTTATATTCGCAGAATGGTCACACCAACTTCACTCTATGGGGCTAGTGCATATCATTGGGATTGTTTCAGCCGTCCTGTTTGGAATAGGCGGAGGATTCTTAGCCAAAAAGACTAAAACCCCGGAGAAAGTATATGCTGTCACAGGTATTACATTAATTGTTTTGGAGCTTTTGAAGCTTTTCTTTATGATTTCCACCACAGGAACATATCCTTTGGAAAAAATCCCTTTCCAGATATGCACGGTAGAGCTTTTCTTCTTGTGGGCTGTACCCCTTGTAAAAAACGAAAAGGTAAAGAATGGCATGATCGCCTATACAGTCATAGGTCTTATGGCTGCTTCCTTCTATTACGTAAAGCCATCCACAATCCTCAATTCAAGCTATATCTTCCTTAGCCTCCAGGCCATGGTCTGGCACAATATCGTCATCATGATAGGTGTCTTCTCCATCGTCTATTACAATATCTATGGAAAGAAAGGAAAGAGATACATCATTGACGGCTATATTCTCTGGTTGGTGCTTACTTTTGTCGCCATTATCTTGGATGTAATATGCGCCAAGACAATTCCTGAAGCAAATATCAACTTCTTCTATCTTTCACCCATCCAGGATAGTGTAACTTATCCTATGTTGAACCTGCTCTTTAAGAAGCCAAGCCCATATCCAATATATCTCATAAGCTTCATCATCTATTATTCACTTGGTGTTGCAGCTCTGTATGGCCTACTGACAGGAATAGACGTAATAAAAGAGAAGCATAAGGCAAAGTAACAATATTATTCCCGTTTATCTAGAGCATGCTTACTTTCTTTCAAAAAAGTATTCATGCTCTTTCTTCGATAAAAAAACTCTCCCATATTCTGAGAGAGAAGAGAGGTGCCGATCGGATTCGAACCGATGAAAAACGGTTTTGCAGACCGTCCCCTTAGGCCGCTCGGGCACAGCACCAAGTCACTTGACTAAGCTAAATTAACCCAATTATAGCTACTTAGTCAAGAGAAAATATAAAGTAACACATATTATGGCAAGTGTGAACTTTATTGCTTTTCTTTTCCTATGATAAGTCCTGATTCCCTTCTGTATTACTTTATTACAAGAAAAAACATAGTAAACCGGCAGACCTGAATCCACCGGTCTATACCATATTATTTCTCACTCACCCAAGAGACCGGCGGTCTCATCAGTGACCACAGTCTCATCTGCACTATAAGTCACTGTTTCGATGATGAACTCTTCCATCCACTTATCTTGGCTTTCTCCATTCATAAGGGCAGGAATATTTATGAGGACATTCTTCATCATCAGAGGAATATGGACCTTTACCGTCTTCTCCTCCCCCATAGCATCTATATATATAGTATGTCCCTGGGCTACTACGGTAAACACATCCCTATCCCTTCTGGCAAGCTCCATGGAATCCTGGTCATCCACCTTGACCTCCACATACTGGTAGGCCTTGTAGTCACCCCAATCCTTGTTGTCGAAATAGAGATTGTGCTGCTTCCCGATGATAAACATCACAACAGCAATAATGATGACAATGACAATTGCTGCGACCCTGATGAAAAAGACTTTGTCAAAGATCGGTTTCTTCATTACTTCTCCTCCTTCTGGGCCTCTTTCAGAAGCTCTCCGGCCTTTCTGCCTTCCCTTCTCTTTCTCATTTCATAGAGGACAAGGGCGAGAGTGATTACTCCATAGGAGACGAAGACTCTGAAATATTCACCGAGCTGAGCTTCACCGATAAGATTCTTTCCAGCATATGGCGCGACATAGAACATAAGGTGGAAGAGGATGACTCCCAAGAATACATTTCTGATGTTCGCCTTATCGACGGAAGCACCTCCCACAAGAAGAGCTGCGGCACTGAACATACCTATCTGGTTATGGCTGTTGTAGGTATTGAGGGTTCCC
>JALFRH010000143.1 GCA_022785155.1 Spirochaetales bacterium | reverse complement strand
AACCAGAGCATTTGAGATTACAAGACCCAGGATAATATCATTGTCCGGGTTGATGCCCTGAGCTCTGGCCATAGTCTTATTGGCACCGGTAGCTCTTATTGAACAACCTTTTTCCGTTCCAAAGAACCAATAAAGAATGCCGATGATTGCAGCAAGGATGATCAAGATAGGAATCATAGGGTTTGTAAGTTTAAGTTCCCTTACATAACGCTGACTCACTATCAAATTATATTTGTCTACGCTGACAGGTTGGTTGGACTTACCTCCCATTACTCTTAAGTTCACAGAGTAAAGGGCAAGTTGCGTAAGAATTCCCGCCAAAATGGCAGGAATTCCACACTTTGTATGAAGGAGGGCTGTAACAAGTCCTGCTACACCTCCGGCGACAAGGGCAGCCAGTATCGCCACCCAAGGATTGACTCCAGCACGAATCAGTATTACGCATACAGCTCCGCCTGTAGCCAAAGAACCGTCAACAGTAAGGTCAGCCACATCAAGAATGCGGTAGGTGACATATACACCTAGGGCCATGATACCCCATACTAGACCTTGCGAAACAGCACCCGGAAGTGCATTGATAAGAGAACCCATTACTTTCTCCTGATAGTTTTAAATTTGCTTAGATAGCCACGTATCCTTCTGGAGCCTCGATACCAAGCTGCTGGCAGATAGCTGCGTTATACTTCTTGGTAACCTGAGGAGCATACTGGACAGGCATCTTGGAAACGTCAGCGCCATTCTTTAGAATTTCTACTGCCATCTCACCTGTTGCATATCCGATATCATAGTAACTGATTGAGAGTGTTGCAACACCACAGCCTGCACAGATACCCTCTTCACCTGCGACAACTGGAGTCTTGGCAGGGATTACTACGTTGGCGATAGCCTCTGTGTTGGAAGCTGCTGTGTTGTCTGTAGGGATATAGATGACGTCTGAAGAATCAGCTGCCTTCTGTGCAACAGATGCGACATCGTTTGTATCCGTGAATGAGAATCTTTCTGTAGCAATTGAGAGGGCAGCGAGGTCCTTCTCGATTTCTTCAACCTGGTAGACAGAGTTAGCTTCGCTTGAGCAGTAGAGGATACCGACTTTCTTTGCTTCAGGGAAGAGTTCCTTGATCATGCTTGCCTGTTCTGAAAGAGGAGCAAGGTCGGATGTACCGGAAACGTTTGTTCCAACAGTTCCTGTCCAACCGGAAATCTCAAGAGCAGAAGCATAATCTGTAATGGATGTTCCAAGAACTGGGATTGTGCTTGTAGCACTTGCAGCAGCCTGGAGAGGAGCTGTAGCGTTTGCAAGGATCAAATCGACATTCTTTGCAACAAAACCATTTACTATTGTAGAACAGTTTGCAGCTTCACCGCTGGCATTCTGTTCGTCGATCTTTACATCATCACCAAGACCCTTGATAAGAGCATCCTTGAAACCCTGTGTAGCGGCATCAAGTGCTGGGTGCTGGACTAGCTGACAGATACCTACTGTCCACTTTGCGCTCTGTGCTTCCTGTGATCCCTGAGCAAAGACCAGTCCTGAAACAAGAGCGAGAACCAATGTTACGATAACAAGTTTTTTCATAATTACCCCTTCGCCGAAAAAACCATTCAGCAGAAAAAAGAAAGAAGTTGTCCTAAGACAACTGTGACTAGATTAACCCTCAAAACAACCTTTAGTCAATGAGATTATTGCATACAAAGTGTATAAACATTCATATAGATGCATCATTTTTAATCAAATAATGTTGCATTTTGTTGCGTTATATATCAATTTAAATAGCCTCAAATTAGGAAAACGTAATATATCGCCTTGCATGTTTTTATGTTTACATCAAAATATTAAAATTATTTTATGTTTTACAATAATTGATAAACGATAAATTGATATAAAATTAAATATTTTAATTGATTTATTTCTTAAACCCTTTATTATTGAAATCATGGCCCCAAAAACAGATAAATCTTTACTTTTTGACATTAATGGAAAACTACCTCCTCTCCGTTATTCCATGCCCATGGCTGTCCAGCATCTCTTTGCCATGATAGTGGGATCAGTTACACCTGCAATCATTCTTTCAGCCCTTGCAGGCATGTCCCAGGACCAAAGCGTTCTCCTCATACAGTCTTCTCTTGTAACTGCGGCGCTTATGACAGTCATAGAGCTTTTCTGGGGAGCGAAGCTTCCTCTCATTATGGGTGTCTCCTTCGCCTATCTTTCTTCCATGCAGGCAATTGTCATGGGATATGGAATTGCCGAAGTATTCGGAGCACAGATTGTAGGAGGAGCAGTCGCCGCCCTTGTAGGAGTCTTTGCCACAAAGATACAAAAGTTCTTCCCTCCTCTTATTACAGGTACTGTAGTCTTCACCATAGGCTTATCTTTGTATCCCACAGCCATCAGATATATGGCAGGAGGAGCAGGGAGTCCCGACTTCGGCAGTTGGCAGAACTGGCTTGTAGCCATTATTACGCTCATGGTAGTCGTCGCCTGCAATCATTTTGGAAGGGGAATAATTAAACTGGCTTCTATTCTTATTGGAATAATAACAGGTTATATAATCTCAATACCCTTTGGAATGGTAAGTCTATCGAAAATAGGAGATTCCTCCTGGTTCTCCCTACCAAGGTTTATGCCTTTCGGAGTCAAGTTTGAGTTATCAGCAGTGGCTTCTTTCTCGATTTTGTTTGCAATAAACGCAATACAGGCCATCGGAGATATTTCAGCCACTACCATGGGAGGTTTGGAAAGAGAACCTACAGGAAAGGAGCTTAAAAGAGGCATCGTAGCCTATGGGTTATCAAATATGGCATCGGCTTTATTCGGAGGACTGCCTAGTGCAACCTACTCACAGAACGTAGGGATAGTCTCCACCACGAAGGTTGTCAACAGAAGAGTATTCGGGCTTACTGCCCTTATGCTTCTCATTGCAGGTCTGGTCCCCAAGTTCTCCGCCCTTCTCACCACTATTCCCCAATGCGTTCTGGGAGGAGCCACAGTATCCGTATTCTCCTCCATTGCCATGACAGGAATGAAACTTGTGTCCACAGGGGAAATGAACCACAGAAATACTTCAATCGTAGGATTGGCGGCTGCTTTGGGTGTAGGAATAAGCCAAGTCACAGAGTCTCTCTCCCAGTTTCCTGATTGGGTCACCATGATATTTGCCAAGTCCCCTGTAGTTGTAGCCACTATAGTAGCCATACTCCTTAATATTATTCTTCCCAAGCACGATAGGGATTGAAAATGGGCGGCCTGGCCGCCCTTATTTATCCATTTGTCTTTTGGAACAACTCTTTCATGGTTCCCAGGGAAGACAAAACTCCTGTCGCTTCGTATGGCATATATACCACCTTGTTGTCTTGACCGGTAACCATTTCACCTAGAGTGTCGATATACTTCATAGCTACAAGATAATTTCTGGCTTCCTCAGGATTACCGAAGGCCTCTGTCACTATCCTGATGCTCTCAGCCTCAGCTTCGGCCCTTTTGATCTTTGCCTCAGCCTCACCTTCAGCCATAAGGACAGCAGCATCCTTCTTTCCCTGGGCCTTGTTCACTTCACTTTCCCTGAAACCTTCGGCCTCAAGGATCTTGGACTGTTTGTCTCCCTCTGCCATTAGTATGGCTGCACGCCTATCTCTCTCAGCCCTCATCTGCTTTTCCATTGTCTCTCTGATCTCTTTAGGAGGGGTAATGTCCTTCAACTCCACCCTATTTACTTTTACTCCCCATTTATCGGTGGCTTCATCGAGAATCTTTGTAAGCTTACTGTTTATGGTATCTCTAGAAGAGAGGGATTCATCCAGTTCAAGCTCTCCGATGACGTTACGAAGTGTAGTCTGGGTAAGCTTCTCAATGGCATTTGGAAGGTCTGCGACTTCATAGACAGCGCTCTTGGGGTCCGTAATCTGGAAATAAAGCAAGGCATCTATTTCTATATTTACGTTGTCTTTTGTGATTACATTCTGCTTAGGATAGTCATATACCTGCTCTCTAAGATCGATCTTGGAGACTTTCTTTGTAGGTGTAATCTTATTCTCTCCCTGAACCATTGCACTGGTCCGCCACAATATCTCCCTAGGCTTCTCAATAAAGGGAAGAAGGATGTTTACACCGCTGTCAAGGGTTCGCGAGTACTTTCCAAGTCTCTCGATGACCATGGTTTCACCTTGACTGATGATTACAAATCCCTTGATAAGTATGAGTATCAAAAGGATGATCAATAAAACCAATACTATAATTCCTGCCATTATTTTCTCCTTACTTTAAGGGTCACTCCCTGTATGCCGGTTACTATAACCAATGTGTTCTTTTCAATTTCTTCGTCGCTGTCAGCCTTCCATTCTTCACCGCCGACTTTGACTCTTCCCCCCTCTGGAAGGGAGATGGTTTCAATCACTATACCTTCTTTTCCAATGATTGCAGCTGTCCCTGTCTTCACACCTTGGGAGCGAGGCAGCTTCATAATCAAAGGCCTTACAAGAAGGAAGAAGGCCAGAACCATGACACCAAATACCAATAGCTGGACCCATAAAGGTAAGCCCAAAGCTGAAGGAAGAGCAGTTATAGCCATAGATACTCCGATTCCAACAATAAAGAAACCAGGAGTAAACACTTCCATTATTGCAAGAAGAATTCCTGCAGAAAGCCAAATAAGCCAATTCATAGGCACCTCCTTGGATAATTCTAAGCCAGTGTGGTTATATGGTCAAATAAAGGTCTCTTTAAGATTTATACCCATCTGGATATAATACAGGCATGGTAAAAGACGAAATACTGGAATTATCAGAAGAAGTATTGAGGGCCGGTGATTCCCATTCATTGGACTGGGGGTTGGAAAGGCTTTTGAAGATTATCAAAAGAAATATGGATGAGACGGCAAAAGCCTTGGATGAGGATTTCTTTCCTCCATACATAGTTCCTCCCATAGCACAGTGCACTAGGGAAGCCACAGAATTTACAGGGATATCATCCTTGGCCAGATCCCTTTCCAGATGGGTTGAAAGGCACATGGATACAGAGGGAATAAAAGATATCAAAGAATACGCTGATGAAGCTGAGAAGGAAGCTGAAAACGTTCCTTTCTGATTGCTGCTGAAAAACCGACTTGATATTTTTCTCAGGCTATAAAATTAGGCTGCCAACCTTTGTTGACAGCCCGATTGTCGTTAGGAGTAAGCCCTTACATCCATTATCTGGATTGCATATGGCTTTATGATATCCATCAACTCGCTTTCAGTGGCGCCACTTACCTTGATGTTGATTAGTTTGTTGCTGGAATCCGTACCATTCAGGACAGAGCAGGTGACCAAAAACAGGCCATGGGATGAGATATCTCCGATGATCTTCGCCATGCATCCCTTCTGGTCTTCTACAAGGAATGAAATTGTAGTTCCAGGAATTCTTGCACCGAAGGTCTCAAGCAGCATCTTAAACAGATCGCTCTTACTTACAATTCCCACAAGTTTTCCATCTTCCAAAACAGGAAGGCAGGAAAGATCCTGGTCCACCATCATTGTTGCAGCATCCTCTACAGTTGTATCTTTTGTCACTGTAACAGGATTGCGGCTCATGATTTTCTTCACTGTCAGCTTACTCAAGAGATAGTTTGTCTCATATGCGCTAAGTGTAGAAGCAGGAGAAGGAGCTGCCTTCAATATATCCTTTTCGGAGATGACTCCTACCAGCCTTCCCCCTTTATCGAGAACGGGAAGACGATGAACATGCTCCCTTGTCATCAAGTCGGAAGCATCCTGGATTGACATGTCAGGAGTACATGTCACTGGGTTTTTAGTCATTCTTCTTTCAATAATCATAGTTCAATTCCCTTAATCTGATTTTATAACAGAGGTAATACCTCTACCACAAAAATCATTCACCTAAATATGCTGCCCTGACCTTCTGGTTCTTCAACAAAGCCTGAGCTTCATCATGAAGGACAATGACACCATTTTCCATAACATATCCGTCATCACTGCTCTTGAGTGCAAGTCTTGCATTCTGTTCGACAACGAAGACCGTAACCTTGTCTTCCTTGTTGATGAGCTTGATCTTACTGAAGATTTCCTGAACGATAAGCGGAGCCAAGCCCAAACCTGGTTCATCCAAGAGGAGAAGACGAGGACTACTCATCATAGCTCTGGCGACGGCAAGCATCTGCTGCTCTCCACCGGAGAGGCTTCTGGACTTCTGCTTCTTTCTCTGTCCAAGAATCGGGAAGAAATCGAACATTTCCTCCTTCTTTCTCTTGATGAGGGCGTCATCCTTAAGCATAAAGGCTCCCATATCAAGGTTCTCTTCAACGGTAAGGTCTGCAAATACACGGCGTCCCTCAGGAACAAGGGCGATGCCATTCTTCACTACGTTATATGTAGGAACACCATGGTAGTGTTTGTCCTTAACCGCATAAAGCATCTTGCCGTCATAGGAGATGGAACCTTCAACAAGGGGTTCCTGGCCTACGATCGCCTTCAAAAGAGTAGACTTTCCGGCACCATTGGCACCAATGAGAGCAACGATTTCACCTTCGTTTACATTCATGGAAACACCTCTAAGGGCCTTGATGTTTCCATAGTTGACGCTGATGTTATCGATTCTGAGAAGTTCTTTGTCTGTCATTCTTCATCGTCCTCCTCATCTTCATCCTTTCCAAGGTATGCTTCGATTACAGCAGGGTTGGACTGGATTTCCTGTGCTGTTCCCTGGGCAATCTTCTGTCCATAGTTCAGGACGGTGATATTATCACAGATATTCATGACAAGCTTCATGTCATGTTCAATCAAAACTACAGTGACACCCAGATCCCTGATTCTTCTGATTGTCTTCATGAGATCTTCAGTTTCCTGTGGGTTCATACCTGCAGCAGGCTCATCCAAGAACAGGAGGCGAGGCTCTGTAGCCAAAGCTCTGGCAATCTCCAGCTCCCTCTGGTATCCATATGGAAGATTCTTTGCCTTTTCGTTTCTCAGTTCCTCGAGGCCAAAGAACTCAAGCCATTTCATGGCATCCAGATAAGTCTTCTTCTCTTCTTTTTCAACACCGATATAACTGAGGATAGCCTGAACAGTCCTGTTCTTGGCGTTTCCGGTGTGGAAATGACGACCTACCATTACGTTGTCGATGACACTCAGTTCCTTGAAAAGTCTGATGTTCTGGAATGTTCTTGCTATCCCAAGTCTGCAGACTTTATCAGCAGGAGTACCTGTGATCTCTTTTCCCTCGAAGAAGACTTTTCCGCTTGTAGGAGTATCGAGACCTGTAATGTTGTTGAAAAGTGTGGTCTTTCCTGCACCATTAGGTCCGATAAGTCCGGTGATCATATTCTTTTCAACGAAGAAATCGACTTTGTTTACAGCGATGACACCGCCGAACTCTCTAGTGAGAGCCTGTGTTTCAAGCATGCTCATTTCCAGCCTCCTTCTTCGATTCCATCCAAGCCTTCTCGGCTCCCTTATTGTTTCTTTCCTTTCTTCCAAGAATACCTTGAGGCCTATAAATCATCATGACTACAAGGATAAGACCGAAGATAATCTGTTTTGCTTGGGCAGGGATGATATTTGAAAGCCCGATAAGCTGAGGTAGATATGAGATGAACTGAATGATGAAAGCGCCCAGAATAACGGCGACGAAGTTACCCATACCACCCAAAACCACGGTACAGAGGATCATGATTGAAACCATGAATACATAGGAGCCAGGGGAAACAGAGAGTGTGAACTCTGCCTGGAGACAGCCAGCAATACCTGTTACGGCTGCACCGAGGGCAAATGAAACCACTTTATACTTTGTTACGTTTATTCCCATGCTGTTTGCCGCTATCTCATCTTCCCTGATAGCTTCCAAAGCCCTACCCATTCTTGAGGAGGCAAGACGCTCGAAAAGGAACCAGCAGACTGCAAGAAGGATGATTTCCATCAAGAGGAAACCATACTTCTGATATGGAGAGATCTTCAGGCCGAAGATGGTGATCATAGGGATTCTCTGGATACCCATAGGACCGTTTGTAAGAGCATCCCAGTTATTTATGATGTTTCTTACAATCTCTGCAAAGCCCAAGGTTGCAATGGCAAGATAGTCTCCCTTAAGTCTCAATGTAGGCAAACCTATCAAAACTCCCATGAGAGCGGCAAGAATTGCAGCTACAGGAAGTGTAGCCCAGAAGGACCAGGCGAACTTTGTAGTCAAAATTGCTGTAGTATAACTACCGACGGCAAAGAAACCTGCAGCACAGAGAGACAACATACCTGTGTAACCTGTAATCAAGTTCTGGCCAAGACTCATGAACGCATAGATACATGTGTATATAAGAATAAGGATAAAGAAATTCAGCATTATACTTTCTCCTTTTCAACTTTTCCCAAGAGTCCTTCCGGTTTGAGAAGAAGGATAAGAATCAAAACTGCAAATGCAATTGCATCCTTAAATCCCTGAGGAATTCCTAGAACAGCAACACCAAATGTTTCCAAAAGACCAAGCAGGAAGCCTCCCAACATGGCACCTGTAATATTTCCGATTCCACCGACAACGGCTGCAACGAAGGCTTTGAGACCTACCATGGTACCCATTGTTGCATATACTTTATAGTCGAGAGAGATCAAGATACCTCCGCAGGCTGCAAGAGCACTACCAATACCGAAGGTCAAGGAAATGATCATATCCGAGTTGATTCCCATGAGTTTGGCTGTTTCGCCGTCAAGGGAAGTGGCTCTCATTGCTTTACCCATCTTTGTCTTGTCTACAAATATCTTCAAGGCGACCATCATTACGATCGCCACCACAAGAATCAGAATCTGATGGGGTGTGATAACTACACCACCTATATCGATAGGAGAGTTATCAAAAGGATAATTAAACTTTCTGGAGTGAGTACCGAACATCCAAGCTGCTCCATTGGAAAGGATGAACGAAACACCAATGGCTGAAAGAAGCGGAGCGAGTCTAGATCCCTTTCTCAAAGGCTTGTATGCAACTCTTTCTATGATCATACCCAAAAGGGCGCAACCGATCATTGAAACAATCATTGCAATAAAGAAAGAGACCAGCCACCAAGGACCTAAGGGAGTGGATCCCCTGAGAGCATCGAATGTAAAGAGTCCGATATAGGCACCTACCATCAAAATGTCGCCATGAGCGAAGTTGATGAACTTCAAGATACCATAGACCATCGTATAGCCAAGAGCTATGAGGGCATAAATGCCACCCAAGGTCAGGCCATTCATGAGATGCTGGAACAATAAACTTACAGATCCCATCGAGACCTCCTATGAAAATATCGAGTTGTATTATTTCATAAATTTAAGGGAAAAGCACCACCTTGGCGCTCTTCCCTTGAAACAAAGGGATTATCCCTTATTAGTTAACCTTGACAACCTTGCCATTCTCAATCTTGAATGCGCCGACATACTTTGGAGTATTGCCTTCGACTTCATAGATACCCTGATAAGCAACAAGGTCTCCGTTCTCTGCGAAGTTAATTGTTCCGTTTACACCTTCGAAATCCTTAACTGCTGCAAAACCGTCTCTGATAGCCTTTCTGTCTGTTCCAACTTCATCGATGACGGAAAGAAGGATGTTTGTAGCATCATAGCTGTTTGTTGCGAAGGAGTCTGGACCGATGCCCCACTTAGCTGTGTATGCATCTCTGAATTCCTTGACAAGTGATGTTTCCTCCAACTGAGCAGAAGCTGTGTAGACAACACCATCTGTATACTCGCCGGCAAGCTGATAGATTTCTTCGCTGAGGAATCCGTCACCTGAGAGGAATGGCTTGTTGACGCCAAGCTGTGAAGCCTGCTCGAGAATCTGAGCCATTTCTGCTGTGTAGTCTGGGATGTAGATAGCTTCAGCATCTGTATCCTTGAGCTTTGTGAGCTGAGTCTTGAAGTCCTTGTCGCCGACCATGAATGTCTCGACAGCAACAATGGAACCACCGTCAGCCTCGAAAGATTCCTTCATACCTTCGTAGAGACCCTGACTGTAGTCGTTCTTTGCATAGAGGACAGCAAGCTTTCTGTAACCAAGAATCTGATACCAGTACTTTCCTGCAACTTCGCCCTGAAGACCATCAGATGGAGTTGTGCGGAAAATATAGTCGCCCTGGTTTGTAACATCCTTGTGGGATGCAGATGGAGTTACTGAAAGAACACCAAGTTCGCAAGCGATTGGGCCGACAGAGAAAGCCTCACCTGTCAAAACTGGTCCGATGACAGCAGAAACCTTATCTGTGTTTGCAAGCTTTTCCATAGCTGCATATGCCTTGTTCGGGTCACCTTCACTGTCTTCAGCGATGAGCTTGACAGTCATACCGTCGATGCCACCCTTTGCATTGCATTCATCAATAGCCATCTCAACTGCCTGGCGACAGAGTGTACCATAGTTGGCATAGTCACCTGTGAGAGGTCCGATAAATCCGATTTTAACTTCAGAAGAAGCTGATTCGCTGCTTCCATTTGCGAAGACTGCTGCAACTGCAACAACAGCAATCAATGCGATAGCAAGAAATTTCTTCATATTATTTTGGCTCCTGTTCCAAAAATTTTTTGCTTGATGGTGGTAATATACAAAAAACAGTATTTTTATTCAATTAATTTTCAATTCAAAATTACAAAAAGAACGATTATTTTTTTATTTACACCACTAATTCTTTTTGATTAAGACAAATAGAGGGATTAAAAAAGAGTTTTTGTCATTAATACCACAAGATTTGTATTTTTGGCACTATATTTTTCCCAATTTCAAAGAACTTTTTATTTTTTATTGTATACTTACATCAAGGGTTTAAATCTGTCTGTAAAACAGGGAGGACAAAATGATCGATGCACTTCTAGAACTGCAGAAACCTATAATGCTCTTTTTCCAATCCATAAGCAAACCTGCTTTGGATTTCATTGCAAAAGCCGTAACATACTGTGGAGATGCGCCTGTGGCCATTCTCCTACTTCTTATAATATATTGGTGTGTAGATAAGAGAATGGGCTTTGCCTTTGGAGGCACACTTCTTCCAGCAAACTTCTCCATGAACATCCTTAAAGTAATCTTCCGTGTTCCACGACCTTGGGTACAGTATCCAGGTGAACTGGAGAGCGCCCTTCCATCCACGGCGACAGGGTACTCCTTCCCTTCAGGCCACTCCACTACGGCAGGAGCCCTCTGGGGAACAGTTTATTCATTCTCAAAGAAGACATGGATAAAAATCATTGCAGTATTATTGATAGTTTTGGTTCCGGTTTCACGTGTATACCTTATTTGCCATTGGCCTTTGGATGTCATTGTGGGAATCGTATTGGGACTCTTCTTCTCCCTCTTTCTCTCAAAAAAGATGTATGAGCTTTATGATGACGAAAAGCACTTTGGAAAAGTCAGCATAATCATCACGACAATTACAGGAACGGTAGGCCTGGTGACAGCAATACTTTTGGAGGGAGGAGCCATAGAATCCCTCCTATGGAAAGACTTGATGGAGACTTCCATCATGTGTTCAGGCCTCTTCCTTGGAGCCTATTTAGAGAGAGATAGAATCAACTTCAAAGTCCCTTCCACAATGAAAAAGAAGATCATTGGCTTCATTCTTGGTGCAGTTGTAGGTATTGGTTTATGGCTGGCAATAAGAGCTATTCCATTGTTCCCGATGATCTTCAAGTGTATTTCCTATTTCTTCCTGGTCTTCTGGAGCAGCTTCATTTACCCGATGATTGCGGTAAAACTGAATATCTTTGAAAGAGAAATCAAATAAGCATATTCTTCCAAGCCCGAGGCAAATAAGCTTCGGGCCTTTTTTAAACCTCATTAAAACCTACATTATTTCTAAACAAACACTGGGAATTGTACTTTTTCTCGAATAATTTTTACTCTATTTCTATGTAACGGAATAATATAAGTCAAACATCGAAAGCATTTCTGTTTTCGATGTTCTATGTATACCTAGCAAACTATAGGGGAACCCACAAATGAAAAAAGAGAAAGCTCATTTTTACTATCTGCCTAATAGTCGTGCTTTTTGCTGCATGTAATCCTACGCCTCCAGTCGAAAAGGTCAAAGTCACTTTTATTGACCAGGAAGGAAATGAAATATCCAAAGAGGAATAAACTATAGAGAATGGTCCGAAGGAAAAACAAACTTCGGACCATTTTTCTTAACGTCTCATTTATATTACCCAAATAGTGTATCTTTATATGGAGACTCCAGAGTCTCTGGAAACACATGTTTCTCTCCCTTCTTATAGATACGGGAGAAAAATCTGGCTGCAACATCGTCATTGTAGAGCACTTCACCGCATAACCTTGAAAAGAGCTTTCCACAAACCTCCGCATCTGCCAAAGCGTTATGGGCATCATATTCCCAACCCATATCTTCAGCCAGTGAAGTAAGCTTGTAGCTCCTTCTCCCTTTCCAAAGTTTTCTGGACAGAGATAAAGTGCAGAAATACTTATAGGAAGGAACATCCAGGTCCCATGCTACAAGAGTATGCCTAAGAACATTCATATCAAACTGAGCATTGTGGGCTACAAGAGGATCATTTTTTATGAACTCCCTTATCTCAGGCCAAAGCTCCTTCAGTGTCGGGGCCTTTGTTATATCGAGAGGAGAGAGATGATGGACCTGTGTGCAAACATCATCAAACTGCAGCACCGGTGGTCTGATAAGGGAATACCAGGACTCCAGCTCCGTTCCTTCTGAATCGAATCTTACAAGGCCAAGGGCACAGGCACTGTCCATACGACAGGCAGCTGTTTCAAAATCTATTGCAACATAGTTCATCAGTTATATGCCTCACTGGCCATATAAAGTGTTCCTGTGACAGTTATTGATGCTGCACTACCCTTTTCGATGAAACAGACTTCGCCTTTCTTAAGGACCACTTTGTCTTCCTGATCCTTTATTTCAGCCTCTCCTTTTTCCACTATAACAATGGCATCTACAGACAAAGGAGCGTTGAAGATGCCATCGTCCATGCGGGAAAGCATAAAGTCGGGGGAAGGAGTCATATAGTTTATGATTCCATCCTTTTCCCTCTTCTTTACGTTTTCAGGGAAAGAAGGCCCGAAATAAAGAAGGGAAGAAAGCTCTTTAAGATCTATCCTCTTAGGTGTCAGACCACCTCTCAACACATTGTCTGAAGCTGTCATAAGCTCCATTCCATTTCCCTTTACATATGCATGAAGAGTATCCGGCTCAAGATACAAAGCTTCTCCAGGAGCCACATGTACCACATTCATCATCAAGGGAAAGACACACCCGATGTCTCCTGGATACTTCTTAAGGACTGTGGATATCACCCCCTCCGTCGTATAGTAATCATCCTGGGTCTTTGCCTTTCCTTCCATCGATGTTTCCAGTTCCTTCAATACAATGTCCTTATCTCCTTGGTTTAAACCAAAGAGAGAAATAAAGAGTTCCTTGATATTCTTTTTCTCTTTCAGATATGTATCGAAGGAAGAAGGAATATACTCGTTAAGGGAAGCTACAGCCTCATCAAATGGCTTGAAACCACAGAGGGCTGTAACAGGAGTAAGGGCACATAGGACTTCAGCCTTTTCGTTATCATCCTGATAATTGCAGGCTTCTTTCTTTGCTCTCAGTTCCTCTTCCTTCTTCCATCCTTCCTTAGCTTGGATTTTATTGGGATGACACTGCAGTGAAAGAGGTGAATCTATTGCCAAAACCTTAAAGAGGAAAGGCAAACGCCTGTTTATTACTTCTGATAGTTTTCTTCCTTCCGTCACAGCTTCTCCACTTGGATGGGTTCCCATCCAATACTCAGCCTGAGGCTTGTCGCTTATTTCATATCCCAAAAGAGAAGGAAGAAAATCCTTATTACCCCATGCATAGTCTTTTACTACGCCTTTAATTTTCATAATAGCCATGTAGAAAGAATACAACATATCTTTAAGGATAAAAAGAATAAGCAAAGAGTTTTCTGTATTGCAAAACTTCTGTAAGGAAAATATGATTAGACTATATTGCGGCATTAGCACAATGGTAGTGCACCGGCTTCCCAAGCCGAGTACGCGGGTCCGATTCCCGTATGCCGCTTATTCTTTTTCCGGTGATTTGTTGGGTTAACACCTTACCTTTAATGGTTCGTTATTATCCATAGTATCTATAGTTTTTCAACTAATCTATTTATAGGAGCTTTGTTGTGAAGAACCAATACGAAGAAATCATTATATTAAAAAAGTCGGCAGACAGGAAAAAAGCATTGAACTTCATCAAGGACATTTATAATCATTGGCTTCCCGAGAAAAACACTTTTGTCGATGGGCTCAAAATCAAGTTTGTAGCAAATGGCGAATATGAGTTCGGAAGGTTATCCAATGCAAGTCTGGACTTTGGAGAATGTTACGACTTTCGTGATACCTTCGTCGAATCCTGGCATGTATTTTACAGGGATGAACCTGGTGAGAACGCTGATCTAACTGTAGTCCACGAAGAATGGAGAGACAAAAGTTGAATGACAGGGAAGCAGATTACCTTTGATCTGGTCTGTTGCACTTTACGAAAAATGAATTGCCTTGGATTACATAAGCAATGACCGCTTGTTTCCGCACTTTCCTTGGTATCAAACATCACAATCATATCTCAAGTAGATTGCAATTATACCTCACCGGAAAATAGGATCTGCTCTTGAACTTTATATTTTACAATATAGATGGCACTTAATGCACAATGGCATTCCTGAATCTGGAAGCTGGGTATTGGGACTGTATTCAGGAATAAGGGGCATCGGTTGGCACAACAAACCATAAAACCTTGCCTTTATTTATGTTGCATTTGCCTACCATCAAATAAATCCAAGTAAAATCTCCATTTTATGCAGTCAATTCATTATCTCCAATCCATTGACGCTTTATTGTGCTACTCTTATATTATTACCTATCAACAAAATCATCGCACAGAATTAAGTGCAAAGGCGGGTTTTAACCTGATGGACGCAGGCCCTAGTAGCCACTATAGTATTGAATCATCGGACGAGGTTCCTCCTCTCACCCCATCAAGCAAAAAAGGAGAGGAAGTATGACAGTTCAGTCGACAATCATTCTTCAGATTCTCCTTATTCTTGTGAACGCATTCTTTGCAGGAACGGAAATTGCCGTAATATCGCTGAATACCATACAGCTGAAAAAGGAAGCTGAAGAAGGAGATAAAAAAGCAAAGAAACTCCTTTATATGGTTGAAAACCAGTCTGGTTTCCTCTCAACAATCCAGATAGGCATCACCCTTGCGGGCTTTCTTGGTGCAGCTTTCTCGGCAGATGTACTTTCAGAGCACCTTGTAGTTCTATTAAAAGAAGTGGGATGCCCTGGTTCCACTACCCTTCTCAATACACTATCGGTCATATTGATCACTGTAGTAATATCATTCTTTACACTGATCTTCGGAGAATTGGTGCCGAAGAGAATAGCACAGCAGAAATCTGAAGAATGGGCAAGAAAAGCCATTGGCTTCATTTCAGGCCTTGCCGTCTTCTTCAAGCCGATGGTTGCCTTTCTGTCTTTCTGCACAAACTTGATCCTAAGGATATTCCATATGAAGACAGATGGAGAGGAAGAGGAAGTAACGGAAGAAGATATAAGACTTATGGTCGATGCCTCCGGTGAAAGCGGAAAGATCGAAGAAGATGAAAAGGAGTGGATCCAGAACGTTTTCGAATTCAACGATATTGCCGTGGATGATGTCATGACAAGGGATGCAGACACATACTGGATCCAGGAAAATGACTCAGAGGCTACCATACTTAAGGCAATCAGGGAATCCGGGTATTCCCGTTTCCCTGTGTATGGCGAGGACCATGATGATATCAAGGGTATAATCATTGCCAGAGAGTTTTTGTTGAACCTCTCCAGCAATAGGAAAAAGCCTTTCAAAGATCTCATCAGAGCCCCATATCTCGTTCCTGATTCCATCCATGCAGATAAGCTCTTCTCCGATATGCAGGCCAACAAAGTACATATGGCCATAGTAATCGATGAATATGGCTCCTTTGCAGGCATTATAACCATGGAAGATCTTCTTGAAGAAATCGTAGGAAACATCTACGACGAGTTTGATGAGCAGGAAGAAGCGGAAATAGTAAAGGTCGGAGAAGGAAAATGGAATGTCAGCGGAGACACTCAGATAGAAGACCTGAACGAAGAGACAGGACTGGATATTCCATTAAGTGAAGACTACGACACCATCGGAGGCCTTGTCTTGTCTACCCTCTCCACTATTCCTGAAGATGGTTCCAAACTGGATATTGAGACCGATGAAGTGAAGATCCATGTTCTTTCTGTAAAGGAAAGAAGAATCGAGAGGGTGGAAGTGGAAAAGAAAAGTAAGGAAATCACTCCACCATCTGAAGGACAAGACCACGAATAAGGAAAGAGATGGTATCATCCAGATTCTCCAAATCAGGAATGAGAAAGAGATGAAGAACTGCCAGATATCCATCTTCAAAGGCTCTTATATCATCCTCATTCTCGATGGAAAAATATGAAAAGAGAGTATGGAATACATTTATAAGAGTATCTGTAAGGTCCTTGAGTCTGATCTCGGGGACCTTTCTTTTTATCAAAGCGATATTCTCCTCATCCAAGAACCTGAATATCCCTTCATCCCTGAATCTCTTTGCTATCGTCACAAACACAGTCGTAAGGGAGGAGACTATATGGTTCTCATCCAAGTTCTGGAGCATTCCCAGATACATTTCCTCAAGGCTATCTGCAAAAGTCTTCAAACAATCCAAGAACAGTTCTTCCTTGGATTCATAAAATAGATAGAAAGATCCCTTGGCCAAATGGGAGATCCTGCATAGCTCATCTACAGTAGTTTTTCTCACACCTACTCTGGAAAGCTCATGCATTGCACCCTTCTGAAGCGTCTCAATTATTTCAATCCTTTCTTTCTCGCTGAATATCTTCGGCATATAAAACCTTTATGACTAATTTAATCTTTTTAGACATATTAAACCTCAGAATCGCAGTTTTCAAATAAAAAAACTCCATTTTTCCGTTTTTTTTCTTTGCGCGTATGAAAAACGCCCCTTAGAATTTATTTAGACTAAAAAAGGAGACACAAATGGCTGCAGTAAGTCTTAAGAACATCTGCAAGATCTATGATGGCGGCGTCAAGGCTGTTGACAACGTAAACATCGAGATCGAAGACAAGGAATTTGTTGTTCTCGTTGGTCCTTCCGGTTGTGGTAAGTCCACAACACTTAGAATGGTTGCAGGTCTCGAGGACATCTCCTCAGGTACACTTACAATCGACGGAAAGGTCATGAACGACGTTCCTCCAAAAGACAGAGACATCGCAATGGTATTCCAGAACTATGCTCTCTATCCTCACATGACCGTTTATGACAACATGGCATTCGGTCTCAAAATCAGAAAATTCCCTAAGGAAGAAATCGACCAGAGAGTCAGAGAGGCTGCAAAGCTTCTTGACATCGAAGCACTCTTGGATAGAAAACCAAAGGCTCTCTCCGGTGGACAGAGACAGAGAGTCGCTGTAGGAAGAGCTATCGTACGTAATCCAAAGGTCTTCCTTTTCGACGAACCATTATCAAACCTTGATGCTAAGCTCAGAGTCCAGATGAGAGCTGAAATCTCCAACCTCCACAACAGACTCCAGGCTACAATGATCTACGTCACACACGACCAGGTTGAAGCTCTTACAATGGCTGACAAAATCGTCGTTATGAAACTTGGCGTAATCCAGCAGATCGGTGGACCAATGGAACTATACAACGAGCCGGACAACAAGTTTGTCGCAGGCTTCATCGGATCACCTCCAATGAACTTCATCGTTGTCGACGTTGTCAAGGATAATGGAAAGACATACCTTGTTTCCCCATCCTTCAGACTTGAAACAACAGAAGCTCAGGCCAAGTTCCTCTCTCCTTATGTTGGAAAGAAGGTTACATTTGGTATCAGACCTGAAGATGTCGAGTATTCACATCAGTCACAGGACGGCAAGACAATCAACGGTAATGTATCTGTTGTCGAACCACTTGGAAGCGAAACTCAGGTTTATGTCGCTACAGACAACGCTAATATTGTCGGTAAGATCGACCCATCAGTCATCCCGACAGTCGGCGAAAAGGTTGCTCTCATTGTCAACATGGACAAGGCTAGATTCTTCGACGTTGATACAGAGCTCAGAATCCGCTGATTACAGTCGGAGTTATAGACAGGGCAGTCCAAGAGGCTGCCCTTTTCTATTGGACACTGATATCCACTTACCTTAGAATAGAAGAATGAAGAAAAAAGCTTTTGTAGTATTACTTCTTGTCCTATTGTTTGTCTCATCCACCTTCTCCACTTCAATTAATGACAAGTCAGAAGTGAATGCCTTTGATGCCCTGATAATGAATCCATACTCAGAGCCTCTGGATAATACAGCAACCATCATGAATACAGGGCTGATGATTGCACCAGCTCTCCTCGCCCTCAATAGAAGTGGGGAAGATATCCTCACTCTTGGAGTTATGTATGCAGAAACAATGGCAGGAGCCTATATTTCCAAGAACCTTATAAAAAATGTAGTGGATAGACCTCGTCCTTATACTTACTTTCCAGGAGCCCCAGAAGACCAAAAGGATGATTGGAACAACTCCTTCCCTTCCGGGCACACAACTCAGGCTTTTGCTTCTGCAGGCTTTATTTCCTATGTCTTCTCAGCTTATTATCCTGATTCAAAATGGAAGACTCCTGTAATCGCAGCCAGTTATTCCCTTGCTACAGCCACAGCTCTATTAAGAATAATGAGTGGCAACCATTTTATGACAGATGTACTCTCCGGGGCTCTTTTAGGAACGATTTGGGGCATAGGAGTACCTATGATCCATACTCTCGGAGAGAATGTACAGATGGGAGTATCACCCTTTGCCCTTGCGTTCTCAATTTCTTTCTGAACATTCCCTATCAGAATCACCAATAAAGAGTAAAAAAGGAGATATGGACGAAAACCTATATCTCCTTTAATTCTAAGAGCCAATAAATACTACAAGACTCAGTTACAACCACAAGTTATAGGACGTGGAGGGAATCTGTATCAATAAGAAGGGAGCAAGTTTCCCCTTGCTTATACACCTTCCTGTTTTTAGGGTTATGGTCTTCAAGCTTAATGAGGGTATCTCCAATTTTTACGTGGTAGTTCTGGTAGGAACCCATGAAGCAAGATACCTCAACTTTACACTCCAAGCCTCCTTCGTCTCCCAGCTTTGCTGCCTCTGGACGAAGAACTGCAGTATAATCCTTACCCTTCTCCATTCCACCTTCCCTAAGTGGCACCGTAAGTTTCTTTCCTTCGAAATCCAATACAGCATACTTTCCATCTATAGTGCTGCACTTTCCTTTAAGAAAGTTTGCTTCTCCAATGAAGTCGGCTACGAATTCATCCACAGGATGGTAATAAATCTCTTCAGGAGTACCCATCTGAGCCACCACACCTTTATTCATAATAATGATGTTATCACTGATGGCCATGGCTTCAGACTGGTCATGGGTTACATAAATTGCCGTGATTCCCACTTCCTGCTGGATTCTCCTGATCTCCGTTCTCATCTGAACCCTTAACTTTGCATCCAGGTTTGACAACGGTTCGTCAAAAAGAAGAACGCTAGGCTCGATGACAAGAGCTCTCGCCAAGGCGACTCTCTGCTGCTGGCCTCCAGACAGCTGGTTTGTCATTCTTGATTCCATGCCACTCAGCTCCACAAGATCAAGGATCTTCAATACCTTTTCCCTGATGACGTCTTTAGGCATTTTTCTTAGTTTTAGGCCATAAGCTACGTTATCGAAGATATTGTAGTGAGGAAGAAGAGCATAACTCTGGAACACCATGGCAGTATCACGCTTATTGGGAGTAAGCTCGTTTATTGCTTCGTCACCAAGATAAATCTCTCCTTCATCAGGACTTTCGAAGCCGGCAATCATTCTCAACGTAGTGGTCTTTCCGCAACCTGAAGGACCAAGGAGAGTTACAAAAGAGCCTGGCTTGATCTCAAGGCTGGTATCCTTTACAGCATAGAAGTCTTTCCCTGTCTTAGGATCCTTATATATCTTTGAAATGTGTTCAAGGCGTACACCTTTTTTAGTCTTTTCCATATTATTCTGCTGCCTCCTGCAGCTTTTTGCTTGTTCCGAAATGCTTGATAAACAGATTCATCAGCAACACAGAACCATAGGTGATTACGATTAGGATTGTAGAGAATGCACATGCAAGGCCATAGGAACCCTTCTCTGCAAATTCATTGATCTGGACAGTAATGAGAAGGAACTGCGGTGTAACCAAGAGAATGATGGCACTGATGGCAGTAATGCTTCTTACAAAGGCTGTCACAAGACCACTGAGGAAGGAATCCTTAATCAAAGGCAGGGTGACTGTCATGAAGACCTTGAAGGAATCGGCTCCCATATCATAAGCGGACTCCTCAATGGACTTATCTATCTGCCTAAGGGCGGAAATACCACTTCTAGTACCTGTAGGCAGAGATCTGACAACAAATACTATGATCAGAATTACTGCAGAACCATATAATCCCTGCAAGAATCCTGTATGGAATACTCCTGAAGAGAAGCCTCTGATGTATCCGACACCAAGAACCGTTCCAGGTACAGCCATAGCAAGCATGGATACTGCTTCTATGAAGCCCTTGGCCTTGAACTTCTTCTTAACCACCAGATAGCTGATGATCATTGAAAGTATAGCTGTAATAGGAGCTGAGATTATTGAGAGAAGGAAGGAATCCTTGAAGGCCTTGAAACCCTTGTATCGGGTAAATACAAGCTTGAACCACTTGGTGGTGAGAGGGAAGAACTTATATCCCCAAGTCGGGAAAAGTGCTCCGATAG
>JALFRH010000119.1 GCA_022785155.1 Spirochaetales bacterium | reverse complement strand
CTCCAAAAGGGAGGTGGATAGACAACTTGGATCATCATCAACTGCAACAGCCCTGAAATGCATTCACCCCTCCGGAATTAATATTCAGCTCCATTATATCCCTGACATTTGACAACAATGTTACAAATTTACGGCTTTTTTACACCAGAACATAATATGTGTCCCAATTGGGAAGAGATATATCTTTTCTCATGTAAACTTTGTAGTCATCACGAATTGAATATACCTTTCTCAATAGTCTCCAGTAATCGGAGGTCCTGTGGTATGCAGAGATAAGCAGCTTTGGCTTAAACCTGCATATTGTCTCCTTTCCCCCCTCCAAGGCCTTTTCTTCCTCCCCTTCTATGTCCAGTTTGATGAAATCGACACTCTTACCATCCAAAATGGAGTCAATGGACCTGATGAGGGTGCCCTTGCCTTCCTCTATTCTATTTCCCCTTCCATGGCCAAGCTCCATTCTTCCTTCGCCGTCCTTTTCCCCCAGGGCCAGGTTATAGAGGTGGATGTTTTCCTCCTTCCCATATTTCTCCCTCATTCGTTTGAAAGACACAAATGACGGCTCTATTCCATATATGTCGCCTTTGTTTTTGGTCTTGCTTCTATAGAGGGAAATGGTATCGCCATTATATGCGCCGCCGTCGAAGAAGGATGAAGAGTCCTCCAGCTTCAATAGATTCCAGTTCTCTTCCTCTTTCCTTCCTATTTTCAATAAGGGCTCTATTCTTCCTGTCAATCGATGTTCTATGGAGAGGGAAAAGACATCCCTGCTCAGGTCATCACAAAGTAAAGAGTATGCCCATTCATACTCCCTACTTTCCCTTTCAAGAACTAGGCTGGAAAAGACTTCCATGCTCTCTGTCAACAAAAGGTCAGGCATATATAGATCATATTCCTTCGACAGCCCCACTATATGCTCTATTACACTCTCTTCGTGGGAACCGAAGCCAAGGAGAAGCACTATGTCCGATCCATATATTTCCCTTATTCTCTCCAAGGGCAGCACTTTATAACCAAGAAAGGATCTGTCCCTGAGAAAGGAAGATGAGGAAGAGAAAGCCATCGTCCTTATGCCTCTCTCCTTCAGGAGAAAGAAGAGTTTCTCTGCAGCGTTTCCTGTTCCATAGATCACCACCGGTCTCTTCTCTTCTTTTATATGATCCCAGAAAGACTTCATTTTCTTTTCCTCTTCAATAGCTCTTCTGCTATTTCCTCCAGAGTCAGCATAGGAAAAGGAAGATCAAGGCCCTTCGCTCTCAGCTCTCCGGCAACCATTTCAGCTTCAGGCTTGACTACCCTTTCATCAGAAAAGACTTCCTTTACGCTTCCTTCAATCTCCACCCTTCCCCCATGCAGCACCAAGGCCCTTTCAGCATATTCTGCTACATCTTCAGCAGAATGGGATACAAAGATTATGGTCTTACCCTTTTCTTTCAAGTTCCTGAGTATTGAGAAAATCCTATCCTTTCCCTCTCTATCCAAGCCTGCTGCTATTTCGTCCAGAACCAACAGCTCCGGATCCATGGCAACCACCCCGGCCCAGGCGGCTCTTCTCTTTTCTCCTCCTGAGAGATCAAATGGTGACTTCATCCACTTCTCTTCCCCCAGGCCCACAAGCCTCAAGGCCTCTTTTGCATCCATCACGGCCTCTTCTTTGCTCTTTCCCATATTTCTTGGGCCGAAGGATACATCAGACAATACGCTTTCTTCAAATAGCTGGGACTCGGGATATTGGAAAACCAGCCCCACCCTGAAAGGAAGGGATGAAGGGGAAAGGGAAGAGTAATCTTCTCCATCGAGATAAATCTTTCCTTTTGTGGGGGTATATAAACCGTTAAGGAGCTTCAAGAGAGTGGACTTTCCGCTTCCAGTCTCCCCCATTATTCCATAGATGGTTCCCTTTTCAACAGAAAAGGATACATCTCTGAGAGCCTCGTCTTTCCCATTGTAACTATAGCTTACGTCATCTACCCGCAGTTTCATAAGAAGCACCTATCAACTATCGTCAGTATCAGAAGAAGTATGGCAAAAATATATCCATATTTATCATAAACGCCATATTCCAGTTTCTTCCATACACTTCTCTTACCCGACCCATATAGGCGGGAATCCATGGCAAGAGCCAACTCGTCTGAGCGCCTGAAGGCTGAGATGAAGAGAGGAATTATCAAAGGCATCACTGACTTTGCCTTTTCTATGATATTTCCCTCTCCTATTTTGGCCCCCCTGCTTTTCTGGGCATCCATTATCCTCCCGGCTTCTTCTGTGAGTATAGGAATGAATCTGAAGGAAAGGGATATTATCGTCGCTGTCTCATGAAGAGGAAAGTGTATTGCACCAAGAAAAGACAAGCCCTTTTCCAAGCCGTCGCTTATTTCCCTGGGCCTGGTGGTGAGAGTGACGATGTTGGAGGCGAAGACGGCTCCTATCATTCTCCAGAGGGTGAAGAGTGTCTTTTCCCAATTGTTTTTCCCCACCACTATATTCAATACAGTGGCAAACAAAACAATGAATATTACCGGTTTCAGTCCCTTCATCATATATGAGAGTGTTATGTGGGAGAGTTTCTTTACTATGAGAAAGAAGACGAAAGTAAGGGCAAAGCCAAAGAAGGACTTGAAGACGAATAAGGCGATGATATATAGCAAGAGCCCCATAAGCTTGGTCCTTGGATCCAACTGGTAGAGTATTCCTTCTCCTTCTTTATAACGACCCAGAGTTACATCCCTAATCATCTTTGTTCTCCAGAATAGAGTACAGTGATGAAGAGTCAAAGACAACTCTTTCACCAATCAACAGAGACAGTTCCACATAGGTGGGAAGACCCAATCCCATGGCTTTTAATGTCTCCCCCTCCCTATATACTTCCTCTACACTACCTGATATCTTTATTCTCCCCTTATCCATGACAATGATCCTCTCTCCATAGAGAGTCTCCTGGGGATGGTGTGTAATGAGGATTATGGTCTTCTTTTCGTTTTTCCATAAATTATGGAGAATCTCCATAACATCTTTTCTTCCCTTAGGGTCCAGCATGGCTGTAGCTTCATCGAGTACCAGGACTTCAGGAGAAAGGGCCAGAATTCCAGCAATCCCCAGCCTTGCCTTCTCCCCTCCGCTAAGTGTATTGGGAGAGAGCCTTCTCTTTTCAAATAACCCCACCTTCTTTAGGGAGGACTCCACCCTCCTTGTGATTTCATCACTCTCAAGCCCAAGATTCTCAGGACCGAAGGCTACGTCGTCCTCCACAGTGTCCCCTACTATCTGGTTATCTGGATTCTGAAAGAGAATGGCGACCTTTCGTCTTATTTCCCCTATATTGTTTTTCTCCCTTGTATCAAGGCCGTCTACGGTTACACTACCTTCCGTAGGTACATATATTCCGTTCAATAACTTTGCAAGGGTGGATTTTCCCGATCCATTGGGACCGATTATAGAAACAAAAGAACCGGCCTCTACTGTAAGAGAGAAGCCGGTGATGGTCTTATCTTCCCTATGGGAAGAGTATGAATAAGAACAATTATCCAATACAATCCTTGCCATTATTCTTCCTTATTGAAAAGCCACTTCTTTATTGCAAACAAGCCTGCAATACAGCCGACACCTATCAACAGCTGCCACATCTGCCACTCTCTTATGACAAGTTCCCTTGTGAAGGCCAGCATCAGGATTTCTATTACAGATTCAAGGTTCTGGGAGTTGAGGACATGAATAAGCTCGATTGCAATGATTATGGTGGCGACATAGTTCACCAGATTCAAAAGGAAGGAGTAATTTTCCGAGAGGATATTTCCCAAAAGATCAGGAATATGAATAAAGGAAGCAAGGATTCCTACAATAAGAAGGATTGTAAGAGCCATCTCCAAGTATGAGGTAATCCAGTGGATCGCCTTCTGAAACCTACCCATCTTTCCTTCGGTTTCAAAGAACTTCGGGGAGAAGTCCTTTCCATTTGTATCTTTAATCGGTGAATACTTATCAGCCATATCAACTCCTAGTATTATTTTCCAGTCTCTTGATCACCAGGCTGGCGATTATTCCTATGACAGCACCGGTAATGGTTCCACTGAGAATGAGAACCGGAAGGTAGTATAATAGTACATCGGTCTCTAATACAAGACATGCAACAAGTATCTGGCCCAGATTATGAAGTACACCACCTGTTACACTTACTACCGTGGTAGAGAAAATCTTTACCTTTTTCATCAAAACCATTCCCACCAGCGACAACAAGGCGCCACTGAAGGAATAGAGCAAAGATAGGACGGAGCCGAAGAGTAGGGAGGAAAGCAATACACGAATAAGAGACAAAGATATAGCCTCCATGTCTCCTAGTGTATATAAAGCAAATACTATTACGATATTCGCCAGTCCAATCTTTACTCCTGGCACGGCGACAAAGGCAGGAATAAGAGTTTCTACATAACTCAGTATCATTGAAAGGGCCAACAAAAGCCCCATTCTCGCTACTTTTCTCGTTTCCATATTATAGGACTAGGTCCACTTCCCCTTTCTCGTCGATTACTGTGACAGTCAGTTTATTGGGTAGGCAGGTGATGGTCTCTCCATTTCTACTGATCTTACCCTGCCTTACACATAGTTTATCCGGGCAATCGGCATCAGTCATGTATGCCTTGCCATCTTTGATTATGAGGGTATTGGTGCCACCGTTAAGGGAGTATTCCCCGTCTTTTGAGAGGGAATATACTCCTATTTCCTTTCCTTCAACCATTACCCTCACTTCACTCCCTTCTTTTCCACCTCTTAGAAAGAGAAAGAGAAGAAGGGAGACTAGAAGGAAGAAGGCGATGACAGATACATCAGCGATTCTTCTTTTATTCATTATGCAAATGCGTAGATAGCCAGGCTGAGGATGGAAAGAGTAGCCAAATAGATAGGAACACCTCTGAAGCTCTCCGGAACAGCCTTCATATCTATTCTTTTCCTTAGTCCTGAAACAATCATAGCCACCAGGAAGTATCCGATACCTGTGCCGATGACAGCAAAGTAGGAAGTAAGCCAACCATAGCTATAGCTCTGGTTGAATAAGAGTGTACCAAGAACGATTGAGTTGATCACAACGTTGATGGACTCATACTTCAAACAACCTGATATTCTCTTCATTATCAGTTTCTCTACAATAAAAACCGTAAGGGAAATAATGAGGACATAAACCAGGTTTCTGCTCCATGCAAAGTTTGTTCCGATGACCCACTTCTCCAAAGGGAAGGTGATGGTTGTGGCAATGATAAGAACCAGAGTCAGAAGAAGACTTACCTTTCCATTGTATTTTGCATCCTTGGAGGAATCGGCACCAATTGACTCGAAGCCTACAAAGTGCGCAAGAACGTAGTTGTTTACAAAGACACAGCCTATGAGGACTGCAATCATCTCTGAGATACCCATTAATTGGCCTCCTTCTTCTTACCTGTCTTCTTTACTATAAACGCCACGACTGCAGTTACAATGCTTGCCATCATAAATGCACCTGGAGCCTTCTGAAGAATCTGGAACTTATTGGCTGCAAGGTAGCTTGATGAAAGAGACAACAGCTTTATCTCCCCAACACCCAACAACTCTCTCACTGCTCCTACGATACATACCACAAGAGCGAATACTACAGAGAACAAGAATGCTCTTGCCACAATGTTCTTTTCTTCCTTCTTCGCTCCACCCTGGGCTGTAGCAAAAAGCATGATGTTTACAGAACAGAGGGAGATGTATATTCCGATGTTCTTGTAGGCATCCAAGAAATATGCTTCGGTGAACATCTGGAATATGGAAGCAAAAAGTGTTGTGATTACCAGTGTCACAAAGTATTTGTTGCACTCTGTCACAAAAGGACGAATTAGTCTCATCACCAAAGTGGACATAAGCATTATGAAGATGATGCCTACTCCCATTGTAAAGGCAGAGACAGTATTGATGGTTGCTGCAAGAGCTGGAGTGAGACCAAGAAATATCATCTCCACAAGTATTTTCCTATCTTTCTCTTCCATTAGTTGCCTCCTTTAATTGCCTTGAAACTGTCAAAGACATCGTTGATGGCATCACGTACGGCTTCGCTGGTAAGGGTAGCTCCAGTAATAAGAGCCTCCTCTCCACTCCAGGAATCAGTAACACCTACAAGGCCACCTGTATAATTCTCCGGCTCAGAGTGTGTGAAGTACTCAGGATCAACGTAGAGGGCGGAACAGTTGAATGAGTAGATGGCACCCTTATCGTCGATGGAGATATACATTGTAAGAGCTTCGTTGTCAAAGGCATAAGGTCTTACACCGAATCCATAGTATGTACCGTTTTCATTTACACACTCAAAGGCTGTAGTGACGTTGTTAAAGAGAGGAACGTCGATTTCAGTCACCTTGCTGTCCGGCACATATTTCTTGAATCTCTTGCCGTCGCTGGAAGAATTGTCCTTCACAAGTGTTTTTGCTTCATCCATAAGGGAAGAAAGGACGGAAGAAGAGAGACTAGATACTTCATTTCCCTCCAGATCATAGACCTTTGCGATTCTACCGTTGGTAATGACTGCATAGTTCTCTTCACCTTCAGCATACCAGTAGGCCACAGCACCTTCGTTTGTAGCTTTCTGTGCCCTTACAACTCCGCCGACCTTGGATGTGAAGTCTTCCTGAGACATCATACCCGCAGGGTTGACAGCCGTACCAAATACTACAGGCATCAACTCTTCATAGAACTGCTTAGGCTCCT
>JALFRH010000118.1 GCA_022785155.1 Spirochaetales bacterium | reverse complement strand
CTGGCTTCCATATAGTATCTCTTTTCGTTTGCATGTCCGATGGAGAATGTCTTTCTTGGGTATGCTCCATCTTTCATCATGTCAGAGAAGAAGTTGTCTTTGGAGACATCTGGAAGGACGAGTCCGAGGTTGCCCTTTTTCTTTCCCAAATCTATAGTAACATCTACTCCGTGGATGTAATCCACTTCGCCTTTCTTCTCTTCCAGCATCTTGTCGATGACCAACTGTATGGTTCCTGCAGCAATGGCCTTCTCTCCTTTCTCTACATTGTAGACGATGAACTTGTCGCCGGAGATCAGACCGAAGTGCTGGCCAGGAGTGTTGATCCTTTCAAGCATCTCTTCCTTTGAAGACACTTCTTCTTTTGAGAAGGAGGCGAAGGAAGAAAGGAGGGAATCGAAGGTAGTGGTTCCGATATTGAAGAATACCCTGTGGATAGGCTCGAACTGGAGGCCTGGATCAAATATGTTCTCCAACTCGACCAAAGCGTATCTTGCCCGATGGTTCTTCTTCTCTTCCTCCGTCAGGTTTGCCTTTATGTCTTCCCAACAGGATTTTGCTGTTGCAAGGGAATGGTTACCGTCACCCATTGCAAATAGGAGAGGATTCTTTGGGTCCAAAGCATCGTAGAGGGCTTTGAAGGCCTTTGCGATCTCTTCTTTTTCTTCTTTGCCATCCACCAGATATCCTGTGATATGTCCACCATTCTTATTAAGATCCGTGTCATATACCTTCTTAAGGCTTTCCCTCTTATCTCTCAGAGGTTCTATGACAGATCTGTCTTTATCTGAAATAAGGACCATGATGTGAGGAAGCTCTATAGGAGCGTCTTTTCTTATCTCTTTTCTTGGGGGAATACGGGATAGGATGGTTCCTTCTGTGGCTCTGATAAGAGTCTTTGAATCCTTTGCATAGGAGTAGGCTTCAAGATCCAAGGCCACCATAAGGCCATATCTTGTTCCACTCTCAGTGTCTCTTTTCACCAAGATGAAGGAATCTTTGTATTCTGTGAATATTCCATCCTTCAGATACTTGTTCATGTTCTCGTTGATGGAAGAAATGATTGCATTTTTATCACCTTTCTCCAGATAGACTTCAGGATAAATGAGTCTAAGTGTGCTGGGGCTGTCTCCAACATACTCTGAGAGGCTTTCCCAATACTCTTCCTGTGATGTGTATTGGTCACAGGCCACTACAGCCCATTTTTCACAGTCTATTCCTTCTTTAGGAAGAAGTATGTCTGCTGCCTTGAAGCCAAGAGTTGAAAAAATGTCGTTCATGTTTAGTCTCCAAATAAAAGGTTAGGTTTAAATAAGTCTAACATTACTTTTGTTGTGTAAGCATCAATTATTTTGTAAAAATCTCAATTTTCCGAAAAACTAACTATTTGAAAGAAATATTTAGGCAAAGGAAGGAAGATGTGGTTGGCCGCCCCTTGTTGTTTCTCTTTTACTCTCGTGATAATATCGAGGTATGTTGGAATTACGGAGAATAATCGAGTTTTCATCAAGAGTGCATACCTATCTTATGTCGCTCTATATGTTTCTTGCTCTATTGTTTGTGCTCTTTCTATATTTCCCTGTCCAGGAGAGGCTTGTTTCTGTAATAACCATTCTTCAGATGGTTATGGGCTGGACCATATTCCTTGAAGGACTATGGGTTATATCAGGGTCCATATTATGCTCCGTTTATTCCAAGGTATTGGTCGTCAGTCCAATTTTGAAGACTATCATCAGGCTTTTAGTGTATTTCCTTATTTCCATATTGCTTGATGCTGTAAATTCGCTGATTACAGGAGGTTTCTCTTATGGAAGCTGAAGAGAGAAGGGTTTGGGCTATTCGTGGCGCCATAACTGTGGATAGTGATAGTGTCGAAGCTGTAGATAGTGCCGTAAAAGAGATGCTTGATGCCATTTATATGGAAAATGGCATTGTCGAGGACAATGTGGTATTCACCCTCTTTTCCCAGACAGAGGATATAAAGTCCAGAAACGCAGCTGCAGCAGCAAGAAAGAATGGATACTCCACCCATACTCCTCTTTTCTGCGTGCAGGAAGCAAGTGTGGAAAACATGCTTCCCTTGACCATCAGGGTGCTGATTGAAATAGAGAAAAAGATGGATGGAAAGCCTGTGATGGTATATCTCAAGGGAGCCAAGGCCTTGAGACCCGATATAAGGAGATGATTTATGAAAGTGGCTATAGTAAACGGAAGTGCAAGGGAAAACGGCAACTCCCACCATGCGGCAAAGTTTGTAGAGGAGACGATACTCTCCAAGTGGCCTGATGCAATAGTTGCAAAGATCAATCTCTCCGAGCTTAATATTCATCCCTGTATGGGAGATGCCTGGTGCAGAAGAAACGATGAATGCCTTCAGGATGATGATATGAAATGGATCATCAATCTTCTTGATGATTGTGATTTCACAGTCTTCATTTCCCCGGTCTTCTTCAGGGATATGAGTTCCCTTATGAAGATCTTTACAGACAGATGCTATCCTATGATCAAAGGAAATCCAGGGGACCAGAAACCAAAAATAAGTGGAAAAAAGGCTATCCTCATTATGTTCCAATATGTAAAGGGAAAGGGTTTCGAAGAAGCTTTGAAACATACATCATGGGTTTTGGAAAACCTGGGCTTCGATGTAAAGGATGCCTTTCTTTTCAAAGATGCAGATGACTTCGGTTCTGCTGGTGAAGATGAAAAGAACAGGCAGAAGATGGCAAAGGCCATCGCCGCCATGGAGGGAAGAAAATGACAGGGCTTGAGATTAAGGCCTTAAAAGACCGTGCTCCTTGGAAAGAAAGGAAGACTGTAGTGTTTCTTTCAGACTTCGGTTATGCAGATGGTGCTGTAAGTGCAATGCATGGTGTGGCGGATCAGGTGGACAGGACACTTAAGCTTGAAGACCTGACCCATGAAATTCCCCAGTTCAATATATGGGAAGCCAGCTATAGACTTATACAGACTGTGGAATACTGGGCTCCTGGAACCATCTTTGTATGTGTTGTGGACCCTGGGGTAGGAAGTGACAGGGAAAGCGTAGCCGTACTCCTTTCCTCCGGCCATATTATCGTCACTCCTGACAACGGGACACTGTCCCACGTATCCAAGGGTATAGGGGTGGTGGAGAGAAGAAGGATAAGCGAGACTACGAATCGTCTCAAAGACAGCCAGAAGTCGTATACATTCTATGGTAGGGATGTATATGCATACACAGGAGCGAAACTTGCAGCAGGAATCATTTCCTTCGATGAAGTGGGCCCTCTCTTGGATAACGATGTGGTAATGCTGGAAATGAATGATCCTACAGTGGACGAGGGTAAGATTACAGGCTCCATCGATATTCTCGACACCCGTTATGGCTCCATTTGGACCAATGTTTCAGATACACTCTTCTCCAATGCAGGTTTCAGGTATGGTGATAGAATCCGTGTGGATATCGAATACAGGGACAGGACTGTCTATGGTGCAGTTCTTCCTTTCTGTAAGAATTTCACTCAGGTCGACAAAGGCGAGAGCCTCATTTATGTCAACAGCCTTCTTGATGTAGCTATTGCGGTGAACCAAGGTTCCTTTTCAGATCTCTATGGTGTAAAGACCGGAGAAGGATGGAAGATCTCCTTCAAAAAGTGCTGAGGCCTAGACAAAGGGGTTGAAGTATCGGCCGTTGTTCACGAAGTTCAGAAGAAGTGAAATAACCATGATGGCTACAGAGGATGCTATGGCCAGAATATCGCCGGTTCTGAAAGGACGGGAAGAGTACCAGGTACGCTTCTTGTTCTTTCCGAAGCCTCTCAGTTCCATGGCATTGGCTATGACTTCGATTCTTTCCATGGAGGAAACTATAAGAGGAAAGAGTAGTGTGGATGCACACTTGAGCCTCTTTATAAGGCCTTCCTTTTCCTTGTTCAGCTCCAGACCTCTGGCCTGCTGGGCTACGGATATTTCATGGTATTCTCTCTGGATATCAGGAATATATCTAAGAGCCAAAGATACCGAGTAGGCTATTTTGTAGCTTATACCTACCCGATTCAAGGAAGAGGCGAATTCACTGGGATCCGTTGTGGATACAAAGAGTATTACAATAGGAATGGTGGAAATGTATTTCAAGACTACATTCAGTTGATAGAAAAGCTGTTCTTTTGTTACGACCCATCTTCCTATTCCATTCCAAAGCACATGTCTCGTCCCATATATGGATACTCCATGCTCAGGAGAGAAAAGGAATATCAGGAGATTATTGAGGATCATGAAGACAAAGGTGAAGTTTATTACAAAAGAAACATCCTTGTACTTTATTCCAGATACCTTGAAGAATATAAGGGAAATAATGGGAAGAACCACTAGAAGCCTGGTGTCGAAGGTGGTCATTGCAGCCAAAGACCAGAGGATAAGGACAATGAGCTTTGAGGCACCGGTCAGGTTATGGATGGGAGATTTACGGTTGATATAGTTGAATACTCCGCTCATTTTCTCACCTCCCTATCGTATTTGATGAATTTTCTTATAAACATGGTCTCGTCTACACCTAGAAGTTTCGCCAGATCCGAGAGACTGGTACGCTTCAGACTGGCCTTCTCCAAAAGTGAATCATCTGTAAGAATCTCTTCGCTTTTACCGTCAGCCACCATTTCTCCCTCCGTAAATACTACAGCCCTATGGGAGTATTCGATCATCAAATGCATGTCGTGGGTAATAAGGAGGATGGTATACCCCGCTTCATTGAGACTCTTAAGAAAATCCATTATGGCCGTATAGTGTCTGAAGTCCTGACCTGCAGTAGGTTCGTCCAAGATTATGACAGGGGGTCTCATTACAAGGATGCTGGCAATGGTGACTCTCTTTTTCTGTCCGAAGGAAAGAGCGCTTATAGGCCAGGATCTGAAGGGGTAGAGTCCGCAGATCTTCAAAGCCTCATCGACCCTTTCGTCGATTTCTTCTTTGGAGTATCTTCCATCCATTACAAGCCCCAAGGCCACTTCGTCCCTTATCATGGGCTTTGTAATCATCTGGTTTGGGTTCTGCATTACATATGCTATCTTTTCAGCCCTTTCTTTGATGGAAAGGTTGGAAATATTTTCTCCGTTGATATAGATTGCACCTTCACTCTCTTTTTCAAAACCGCAGATGACTTTACAGAAGCTGCTCTTACCGGCTCCGTTACGTCCTACGATACTCATCATCTCTCCCTTTCTTATGGAGAAGTCGATGTTCTTGAGAGCTTTCTTTCCGTTGGGATAGCTGAAAGACAGGTTCTTGGTTTCCAATAAAACAGGTCTTTCTTCGCCTTGGGCTTTATCGGGAATGCCTTCCATCCATTCCTTTATTTTTTTCTTGTCATCATCCTTGAGAATAAGAGTGTCCATCATGCCAGGCCTCATATCCTCCGTTATGTCCACTCCTGCATATTTCAAGGCCGTGACATATAATGGTTCCCTTATGCCATTGGAAATAAGGGAATCGGAAGAAAGAAGCTTGTCAGGAGTAGTATCCAGGATAATGGAACCTTCACCCATAAGTACGACTCTATCCACACTTCTATGCAGCACATCTTCGATTCTGTGCTCGACAATGATGATGGTGGCACCTGTGTCTTTATGTATTTGGTCGATAAGCTCTATAGTCTTCTTTCCGGAGGCTGGATCCAGGTTGGCCAATGGCTCGTCAAAGAGAAATATCTATGCGTTGTCCACCATAACCCCTGCCAGGGATACTCTCTGCTTCTGTCCCCCAGATAGTTCATGGGGAGCGTGATCCAAGAATGCATCTATGCCTACTTTCTTGGCTGCATTCAATACACGCTCTTTCATTTCAGATAGGGAAATGTTGTCGTTCTCCATGGCGAAGGCAATGTCTTCTCCCACAGTAAGGCCTATGAACTGCCCATCCGAGTCTTGGAGCACTGTTCCTGTAATCTTGGAGAGGGTAAAGATATCAAGATCTTTGAAGCTCTTTCCCTCGATTATCAATTCTCCTGTTGCTTCTCCGCTGTAGGAAGCGGGGATAAGGCCGTTAAGACAGTTGAAGAGGGTTGACTTACCACAGCCGGATGGACCGCAGATAAGGATCTTCTCCCCTTTATGTATATCCAGGTTTATACCTTTCAGCGTAGGCTCAGCCTGAGCTGTATACTTGAATCCAAAGTTTTTGAAGCTGATGATACTCTCTTCCACAACGACCTCGATGGATAAAGATTAACAAAAAATGGGGAATGAAAAAACCATTCCCCACATTAAAGAAGAAAAACTTAGTTTTCTTTCTTAAGGCTTCCTGCCTTAGGCTTTGCAGCTGCAAAAGCAACAGCGAGAAGAGTTCCGACGATTGCTGTTGTTACGATATTTGCAATTCCGCCTACAAGACCCTGGACAAATACTTTGTTTGCAGGCTCTGAGTAGATGAGGATATCCAAAACCGGTGCTACGACACCCCAAGCCACAATGTGTGCTACAACCTGGGAGAGGTTGAAGACGATGATGTCTCCCTTGCCGAAGCCATTCTTTTCAATATCGACTTTCTTTGTTCCCAAACCCATTATAAGGCCTGCAACACCACTGGCGATGACCCAGCTCCACCAGATTCCCCAACCATATGAGAAGTCGATGAGGGCATGTCCGATGAATGCAATCAAGAGACCTGCAAGAGGTCCGAAGAGTGTTGCCATGAAAGCCAAGAGACCATACTGGATGGAGATGTTTGTGTTAGGTACTGGACTTGGAATAGCAACAAATCTACCAAGAACAAAGAACAATGCAGCGCCGATACCAATGGCGACGATTGTAACTACAGGTGATTTTTTATTCATAGTATTTCTTCCTTTACATAGAGATATGTGCTCAATGTGATACTCATTATTACTGAATATCATAAATGATTCAACACTTTGTCATATATTTGTACATTATTTGAGATACTTATCCATCCACAGTGTGATTTCCCTTAGCCTCTTGATCCTATTCAATGGCTTACCACTTCTTGACAGCTCATGGGTTTCGTCATGGAAGAGCATAAGCTTGCTGTCTACACCCATTTCCACCAGTGCTGAGTAGAGCTGATAGCCTTCACTGACTGGACATCTATAGTCTTTGTCCGAGTGGATGATAAGTGTAGGTGTCTTTGCATTCTTCAGGATCTCTTCCATAGGAGAGCGATGGAAAAGGCCTTCAAGGTCATCTATGTTGGCGGCGCACTGGTCTGCTGCAAAATATGGACCTATATCGCTGGTTCCCCAGAAGGATACCCAGTTATATATGGAGCGCTGGGTTGCAATGGCCTTGAATCTATCTGTATGCCCAAGAATCCAGTTGGACATAAAACCACCATAGCTTCCACCCGTTTCTCCAAGTCTCTCTTTGTCTATATCAGGATATTTCTCCAAAACTACATCAGTGAACTTCATGAGGTCGCTGTAATCTATGGTTCCATACTTACCCCTGATGTCTGCAAACTCGTTTCCTCTGCCATCTGCACCTCTTGGGTTGGTCCAGAAAACAAAGTATCCATGATTCGCCCAATACTGCATTTCATGCATGAATACCGTGCCATAGACAGTCTTGGGTCCTCCATGGATATCGAAAATGGCAGGATACTTTGTGCCTTCTTCATATCCAAATGGTTTGATCACCCAACCTGTAAATGTCACGCCATCATTTTCAAACTCTATTTCTTCAGGTTCCGCTACATACTTACCTTCAAGGACAGAGGTGTTGAATGATGTAAGGCACACTTCGTTTTCGTCATATACTTCCTGTAGTTTCTGGTCCCGTAGGCCGATGAACATTAGTTTTCCATTGTGGACGGAGAAACAATCCACGCTTCCTTCGTCTCCGATTATGCTTTCAATCTTTCCATTTACATCTATTCTGTAGATATAGGAAGAGTGGTCCAGGGTAGTGGAGAAGTAGATATAATCTCCGTCCCTTACAATGCTTTCTCCTCCTCCGAATCTTACATCTGTCCCCACGGAATTCCCAATGGATTCTCCCCAAGATGCAAGGAGCTTTATTGTCTCGTTTTCAACAACAAAGAAGTCTGGATTCTGATTGAGGCCATATTTATCCATAGTGTTGCCGATGGCGACTATTTTGTCAGAAAGATGGAAAGCTGAGTAAACGGAGATATGTCCCAGGGGAAGAATGGTCTTCCAGCTCCAATCAGATGTGTTGACTTCCCTTATTTCAGAGAAGAACTGTTCTTTTGGGCTCTTTCTTGTTTCTCCTACAGCAAGAATCTTCGATTTGTCAGGGCTGATGGAGTAGTTCTGTATAGAAAAATCATCGTCAAATACTCTCTGGCATTTACCATCTTTGATGACTACAAGTCTGCTTCTTCTGCCATTGGTATATCCTTCGCCATTGAGATAGAAGCCGCATTCCTCAATGTCTTCATACCCCTCGAGTTCTTTTTCAATCTTCTTTCTCTCTTCCACCGAAAGATTTTCAATCCTCTTGTCTACGCCTTTGGTTCCAATGAGAGTGTCATCTGTAATAAAGTCGAAGGAAGAGATCGTGGAATCAATGGTTAAGGCAGGATGAGCCTCACCTCCATCAAGCTCCAGCTTGTAGATTACACTGTTGTATTCATCTTTTTTCTCTTCTTCACTTCTTTTTGCCAGGAAATAGAGGGCATTATCCTTCACCCTGAAAAATCCAGCATTGCCGTCATATGTCAATTGCTTGGTTTTACCATCTTCGCGGATAATGCAGTAGTTTCTCTCATACCCCGTTTTATCCTTTTTGGCATTTGTTTTTACGAATATTGTGCCATAGTCAGTGACCTTGATTCCCGATAAATAGTTGTACTTCAAAAAGTCTTCTAGTTGTATTCTTTCCATAGGAATATAGTAACACTTAGACTTTAATCAATAAATAAGACAATTATGGAAAGGAAAAATATACTGTCTTTTTCCTTAAGAGGAAATGTTTACCGACAAGAATGGGATTACTTTTTGATTAGGCAAATAAAAATCCCATCTTTCGATGGGATAAGCCGCCTGTCGGATTCGAACCAACGACCCCGAGATTACAAATCACGTGCTCTGGCCAGCTGAGCTAAGGCGGCATGTGGGAACATATGTTCTCAACACGTAGGACTATAACGGAAAATAATGGTCTTTGACAAGTGGGTTTTAGTTTTTTTTATTAATTTTTCGTATTTTGATCCCCATTATCTTTTTTTCGATATTCCAGGGAGACTTATTACATAATAATCTTGAAGGTGTACACTTAAGTTTCATATATGCCTTTAAAAACAAAAAGAAATATAAACCGGTATCGTTTTTTTGTCTCATAAGAAACGTAAATAAAAGTTTAAAAAGAAATATTCAGGTCTTGGGCTTTAGAATCAAATCCATCCTGTAGCTAAGAGAAGAATTCTGCTGCAACATTATCAATAATGGTGCTTAAAACCCTGTGTTGGGACTTGAGAGAGTTGCCTTCAATGTGATAGAGTCATAGTGCTGAGTATGTGTTTGACAAATTGATGCAATGTCGGTAATATGACTCGGTAAGTTGAAATTCATGTCGGAGGAATATAGATTATGGCAGGTAATGTATCAAAGAACGCTCATCGTGAAGGTTCTAAGGTTCTTCTCAGCAAGTGGGGTGGTGTCATCAAGATGAAGAGTGTCTTCGAGAATGGTAAGCTCCGCCACGTTGCATACTGTGAAAAGACAGGTAACACTGCTCGTAAGCCAAAGGATCTTATGTGATTCTCTTTTCCAGTTATGGTAAGGCCCGGTTGGATTCCGGGTCATTTTTATTGGTGAAACGGAAGATAAGGGATGACTCATAAATGACACAGGGGAATATGGTAGGCTTTTCCTTTATGCTCTTAATATGATTGTGTATGCTGAGGCTATTTGGCGTACACTCCTTTCTTCTACAGAAATTCCTGTATTTTCATTTCTGTCTTAGCTGTAGTCTTCTGTCCTTTTGAAAGGGTTGATGCATCCGCAGTCTTCAGCCAGTTGGAAAAGGTAAAGTCATGGACCTTTTTCTTACGAAAATGCAACCTTTTATTCATATAGCGATAAATTGTTCATAATTTATAAGAGTTTGCTTTTTTAAAGTGTAGGATAGTGTATAATCCTCTTTCGGAGAATAATATGAAAAAACTATTTACAATCTTGGTAATACTTATTTCTGCAGCATCTCTCTTTGCTTCCTTTGATTACAGACTCGAGCTTCTTTCCTTCAAGCCTACCTTCAAGGAAAGCAGTGCGGACAGAAGCCGCCCGGCCCTTGATTTTCAGTATGCCGGTGTATATAAGGGCTATCCTGAATATTTCTATCAGAATGAAAATAAGTTTACATTCAATGACACAGAGAAGCCTTGGAGAGTAAAACCTTTCTTTGCCATCTATCATATTGGTGAAACTTTATCTCTTTTCAGAAATACATTTACTTTCGACAGCATCCTATCTCCTATATCATTAGGCCTTGAGGTTCATGGCTCATTGACGTCTGCAATGGAAGGGGAGGTTGCGGACACAATAGGATACGATGGCGTCTATTTCTACGGTCTTGCTGCAAGCTTTGCAGATAAAGTCGCTCTCCGTTTCGGCTACAACCACTATTGCAGTCACTATGGAGACGGAACCTACAAGTATATGGAGAAAGGATCGGAAGTTACTCCAGAGTTTGGAGAATGGTACAAGTATCTCAGAATGGATTCTCTTCTCTTCGGTTTATCTGTAAATCCTATTGAATATGTACGTCTCTTCGGTGAAGTGACCTTCGATATGAAGAGCACCCACGTAATTCCTGAAATCTTCAGTCCGTCCTGGACAGATAATGGAACCTTGGCTGAAGGCGTTCCTTCCTCATACAACCATCTCTTCCTTGTTTTCGGGGCTGAGATCAAGTATCCAATATTCAAGAATCTTGGATTTACAAGTCTTTCCTATCAGGTGAAGGCCTATGAGGAAGGAAAGATTGCATATAAGGAAGAGGATCTTGCAGAGGCAGGAAAAGATAAGGCATTCTATGATCCTGATAGGCCATGGGAATTCGAGCATACCTTTAATCTTTCCCAAAAGGTCAATGACATCCTATCCTTTGATGTCACATGGCACATGGGCAGGTTCATCGTAAATATGTATTACTCCACTAGAACCAGTTATGTTTCTGTCGGTGCAAGGCTCAACTTCGACACTACTGTCACATTATTTGACACAGCAGAGTAGCGTTGGATAAAACGATAAATGCAGATTTGTAAAACAAAATGAATGGAGATTCCTCTTTGTGGCGAGTTTCGCAAATGGTGGATTCTGAAATGCTTATTGTGAGCAGGGATTGGAATCTAGACTTATTTTGTTAGAGTGATCTTTTCTATGGTGAATTCTCTAGGTTTTTGCCTACAAGTGGATCCTTTTCTGCAACTTCTCTTTTTTTGTTAGAATTAGGACATGGTACAACATCCTTTTTTGGAATATTGTAAAGTCCAAATATTCTATAAAAAGTCTTTTAGTGCACCGTGTTATTGGATAGGTATAAGAAAAAACATATAATATCTGCATAAACCGAATGGAAAGAGGCGTGTCAGATGTGGAAGTCCGCACGCTTCTTCCATTCGTTTTATAGGACTTCCACAACATGAAAGA
>JALFRH010000066.1 GCA_022785155.1 Spirochaetales bacterium | reverse complement strand
ATAAGTGAGTTGATTATGGCCTCTATGCCGGTTCCTGCTCCTGTGGGGGAACGGGATAAGATATCATTCCAAGCCTTCAGGGTAAAGGTGCCGTCCTTTGTAAAGAAGGCCCTGTAGACTATGGATAATAGTGGCGGCAACAAAAAGAGAACAATGAGGAGTGAGAGGACGAAAGCCAAAAGCAGTTTCATGCCCTTTGCTTTCTTTATGATCCTCTTAGATCTTGCGACCTTCTTCACTTCCCTTCCATATCCAGAAATAAGGAGGAGAAGGGACATTATGACAAAAGAGAAGAGAGCCAGGGATGAGGATGATACGGTGTTTACATCTGTATAGGTACGCCTATATATTTCCGCTTCAATAGTGTAGTATTTCGGGCTTCCTCCCAGGCTCATTACTATAAGGAAGGAAGGGAAGCAGAAGAGGAATATAAGAATGAATGCGCTTATGATCGAGCCCTTGGCCTTGGGTACGGTTATTTTAAAGAAAGTATATAGACTACTTTTTCCTAGAAGCCTTGAGGCCATCTCTTCCTTTTCATCCATACCTGACAGCGCCGATGTTATGAGGGAGAAGGCTACCGGGAAGTTAAGATATACATGGGCCATTATTACGGAAGGGAATGAGTACAAGAACTTTATGCTCTTTTCCCTGAGGCCCAGGGACAAAAGAAGATTATTGAGAATTCCATTGTTTCCATAGAATATTACAAACCCTAGGACACAAAGAATTGCAGGAAGGGCGAAGGCCACATCCGAAGCGGTGAGGATGGCTTTTCGTCCAAAGAAAGAGTATTTGGAAAAGAAGACTGCGAAAGGTAGGGCCAGGGTGACGGAAATAATGGCAGATAAAAAAGACTCCCACACAGTGAAGGCAAGAAGCCTCCACGTGTAGATGTCTTTGAAAGTATCCAGCACAGCCCCCGGCCCCTTCTGGAATGCTCTCATCAATACGGAAAACAATGGGAGCAAAAAAACGAAGAAGGTTAAAATCAGAGCCGGAAGGGCCAGTTTAAAATAGAATTTATCTCTCTCTTTCACACTATTATTTTGCAATGGTTTCGGTCCAATCTACAAGAAGAGAAGATGCTGTATCTGCACTTCCTGTGAAAAGTGTGTCAGGCATTGGAGCCCATGAATAAGCCTCAGGAAGCTCTGCATCCATGACAGCTGGATACATGCTGTTTGTTACAGCCAGGTTCACCTGTCCCTCTGTAAGGATGAAATCGATGAAAGCCTCGGCTTCTTCCCTGTGCTTTGTTCCCTTTACGATACCTATGGCTTCGATTGTGGCTTCATGTCCATCTGTGAAGACAAGTGTCTGGTATCTTGTGGTGTCTTCATTCATTACGTGGTATACAGGGCTTGTTGTGTAGCTGAGGACGATTGGAGCTTCACCCTCTGTAAAGAGGCCGTAGGCACTTGACCATCCGCTGGCAATGGTAAGGGAGTTCTCTTCCATAGCCTTCCACCACTGGAGCCAATCCTCTCCAAGAGCATTGTATGTCCACATCATAAGACCTGTTCCTACACTGCTTGTTCTTGGATCGATCAAGATGACCTTATCCTTGTACTCTTCTTTTGTGAGATCCATCAAGGATGTGGGTTTCTCGATTCCACTTTCACTGTCCCAGACAAAAGCGAATACACCCCAGTCGAAAGGAATCAGTCTATGTGTATCGTCGAATACAATCTCTGGATAGATTGAGGAAAGGTATGGGCTTTCATAGCTCTCAAGTCTATCGATGATCTTATCTGAGAGATCGTCAGTTACACCGAAGATTACATCGCACTCTGTGTTTTCGCCTTCAAGTAGGACCTTGTTGATTACTTCCACAGCGTCGCCAGGTGCTACAACGTTGACCTTGATGCCTGTCTTTTCTTCGAAAGCAGGAATCAGAGTAGCTGCGCTTCCCCAATCTCCGCAGAATGTGTCGTAGGCATAGAGAGTCAAAGTCTTCTCTTCAGCCTTGGTCTCCTGCACTGGTTGTGCAGATATTGTCAGCACGATAAAGAGTACCAACAGGACAGAAATCGCCTTCTTCATAAGAAAGCCTCCTAGAAAAAAGATTCTGTCATGGGGATAAAAATAGAAATATAGATCACGTCGTTCCCTACGCTGGCATTGTCCAGATCAGGTTCGAGGGTATTTCTCAGGCATTACGCCACCCCTAGACAAGAAAACAATATACATCTTCTCTCTTTTCTTCAAGACAAAGACGGATTTAAAGTCTAAAATCTCGTTATGGAAAACCTTTATTCCCTTTCTACTTCATCAAAAATGGACCATGATCTTATTTCCAGGCACTCCTTGTCTGAGGATATGTTGATCGACAGCGCCGCAAAAGGTGCATTCGATATTTCCCTTCCCCATATAGAAGGGAAGAGGGTGTTGTTTTTGGTCGGTAAGGGAAACAATGGAAGCGATGCCTTGGAAATGGCAAGGCTTAGCCTGAATATAGCCAAGAGTGTTTTAGTCTATACTCTCTTTTCAACTGGAAACGAAGAGAATCTAAGAAGAAGAAAGATTCTCCCTCCAAGTATATTTACATCCTTTGTCCCCAATGATGTAGATACTATAGTGGACGGCGTCTTCGGCTTCTCTTTCCATGGGAGCCTCAATGAGGACCTTAGATCTGTTTTCAATGCCATTGATTCCTCCTCCGCCTATAAAATAGCCTTGGATGTTCCTTCAGGGTTTTCTTATAGGGCGGACGCCACCATTACATTTATGTGCAGAAAGATGGAGCTGTACTATCCTGAGAATCGAAGAAAGTGTGGAGAGATATTCTATTTCAATCCCGGTTTTCCGGAAGATGAATACTATCCAAGTGACACGGTCTTGATTACAGATAAAGAATACTCCCCCAGGAAGTTTACTCTTTCAGATTACAAGAACACCCGAGGCCATCTCTTTGTCTTTGGCGGCAGCACTCGCTATCCCGGAGCTCCTCTCATATCATCCCTTTCTGCTTTCCATGCCGGCTGCGGCCTGGTGTCGCTATGTTCTGAAAGAAGTGTCTTGGATAGAATATTCTCTTCCCATCCAAGCATAATGGGAGTGGAAAAGGACAGTGTGGATAGAGTCAAGAACACAGCATTTCTATTGGGCCCAGGATGGGATGCAGGGGACCGTGGACTACTGGAC
>JALFRH010000151.1 GCA_022785155.1 Spirochaetales bacterium | reverse complement strand
ATGTGTTACCTATTCAGAATCAGTCATATAAAATGTGTTACCTAGAGTGATTCACTGGTACACAAAAGTGTTACCTTTTTGGGGACCATATCAGATAGCATTCTTGGGTTTTCTCTGCATGCGCAGAGATCCTTTTTTTTGATATTAAGCCTCAATGGTTCGCTTTATATTCTGCTTAATGTTTTGCTCTTACTATAGTGTCGTAGCTTTTGGAGATTACAAATACATCTTTTTATGTATCATTGTATAAAGCTCTTTATAAGAGATGTTTCATGTTTATATCCTAGCTATAATTCATGATCTTCTAGTCTCTGCAGACGCAGAGTATAACGGTCTCTTTTATTAAGGGGACCGTTTTTCTTTTTTATGAATTACGTCAAAAATTGCATAGCATCCCTTCTTTGTGATAAATTCTAGCCATGGACGACAGTAATATAAGAAATATAGGCATCATGGCACACATTGATGCAGGAAAAACCACTACAACAGAAAGAATTCTTTTCTATACAGGTGAGAATCACCGTATCGGCGAAGTCGATAACGGAGAAGCTACTATGGACTGGATGCAGCAGGAACAGGACAGAGGAATCACCATCACTTCTGCTGCCACCACATGTTTCTGGAAAGATCATCAGATAAATATCATCGATACTCCCGGTCACGTCGACTTTACTGCTGAAGTCGAAAGAAGCTTGAGAGTCTTGGATGGAGCTGTAGGCGTATTCTGTGCAGTAGGAGGTGTAGAGCCTCAGACGGAGACTGTATGGAAACAGGCAGATACCTATTCCGTCCCGAGAATAGCTTTCGTAAATAAAATGGATAGAATGGGAGCCAACTTCTTTGCAGTACTGGAAGATATGAAGAAAAAACTAGGCGTTGAGCCTGTTCCACTCTTTATTCCTGTAGGAGCAGAAAGCTCATTCTCTGGGATCATTGACCTGATCAAAGAGAAATATCTTACATTTAGCGTCTCAGACCAGGGAAGCACAATAGAAGAACACGAGATTCCTGATTCAATGATTGATTTGACTGCAGAATGGAAGGAAAAACTAATTGACAGCGTCGCTTCCTTCTCCGATGAAATCACAGAACTATATTTCGAGGGAGAGGAAATCCCCAGGGATATGATCATCTCCACACTACGTAAGTGTACTCTTGAAAGATCGTTGCTTCCTGTGTTTGTCGGTTCAAGCTTGAAGAACATCGGTGTCCAGACTCTTCTTGACGGCATTGTTGAGCTTTTGCCTTCTCCTTTGGATCTGCCTCCTGTAGAGATCATCAATGCAAAGAATCCTGAGAAAAAAGAAGAACTGAAGCATAATCCAAACGGCCCGCTTGAAGCTTTGATATTCAAGATCCAGGTGGATCCACAGGCAGGTCCCCTCTGTTTTGTCAGAGTATATTCAGGAACACTGAAAAAAGGTGTCGCAGTATATAACATTAACAAGGGCAAGAAAGAGAGAATAAACAGACTTGTCAGGATGCATGCCATCAGGGAAGAGGATATTTCTGAACTTAAAGCTGGTGATATCGGAGTCATCATTGGATTTAAGATGGCACAGACTGGAGATACAATAGGAGCGGAGAACCATCCATTCCTAATGGAAGAGATGAAGTTCCCTAACCCTGTCATCTCAGTTGCAATCGAGCCTAACTCAACTTCAGACATGGCCAAGCTACAGAAGGCCTTGGAGACTCTCTCCATCGAAGATCCTACCTTTACTTATAAAGAAGATAATGAAACTGGGCAGCTTATTATTAGCGGTATGGGTGAACTTCATTTGGATGTTCTTGTAACAAGAATTACAAAGGAAATGAAGATTGAAGCCAGAGTGGGTAACCCACAGGTAAGCTACAGAGAATGTATCAAGAAAGAGAATAATGGCACTGAAGAATGGGATAGGACTATTGCAAACAAAGAGAACATTGCAAAGCTTTCCATGACAGTGAAGCCCAATCCTCCTAAGACAGGCAATACATTCCATATATCTGCCAAGACAAGAGAGATTCCTGAAGAAATCCTTGCAGCAATCAAGGAAGGCGTTGAAGGAGCCTTCAGGAGTGGTATCAAGTACGGTTATGAGTGCACGGATATCGATGTAGACATTACAGCCATCGAATATGATGAGCTTACATCCACTCCCCTCGCCTTCACTTCCTGTGCAGCCATGGCCTTCGACAGAATATGCCAGGAAGCTGGAGCAATTATCATGGAACCTATTATGAAGGTACAAGCTTCCGCTCCAAGCGAATACATCGGTGATGTAATCTCTACAATCACCCAGCGTGGAGGCATCGTTCTAAGCATGGAGAACCGCAATGGCTCAGATACAGTAGTTGCCGAGTGTCCTCTTGAGAAGATGTTCGGATATACCACAGTCCTTAGATCATCTACTCAAGGACGTGGTACCTTCAGCATGGAATTCGACCACTATGCTGAAAAGGCAGGAGGCTTAGGTTTCTAAGCATTCCAAATACTTACTTTTTAATAGTTCATGGCGTCTCATAAGGGGCGCCATTATTAATCAAAACATAGAGTTTTCATATTTTCCTTACAAATTACTCAGAAAAAACACCTCCTTGTTCCTTATATCGGAAAAAATTCAGATTTGCCAAAACTTTCTTTTGACAACTGAAAAGACCACACCTTACCATTATGAAAGTGCTTATTAAAAACTGAAAAAGGAGGAAACATAATGAGCGTTGATCCTAAAGATATCAGGAACGTTGCAGTTGTAGGACACAACGGTACTGGAAAGACAAGTCTTGTCGAGTCCATGCTCTACTATACCGGTGCGATCCCAAAGGCCGAACTAGTAGCAGGCGGAAAGACTACAAGTGACTACACAGAGGAGGAAATCTCAAGAAAGATCTCTGTACATACTGCACTTGCATCCACAGAATGGATGGGAAAGAGAATCAACATACTCGATACTCCGGGTACAGCAGACTTCATCGGTGAAGCAATCTGCTCATTCAGAACAACAGAAGCTGCACTCATGCTTGTCGACGCCAGAGATGGAGCCCAGATCGAGACAATCAAGCTTTGGAGAAGACTTGATACAAGAAACAAGCCAAGAGCTGTTTTCATCAACAAAATGGACAAAGAGAGAGCGAACTCCCGTGATGTCCTTGACAACCTTACAGAAGAATTCCATTCAAACTTTGCTCCAGTAACAATTCCAATTGGATATGCAGAGGAATTCAAGGGTGTCATCAACCTTATTGAAAACCAGGCATATAAGTTTAATGCCAACGGCAAAGAAGAAATTATTCCAATCCCAGAAGATATGTCTGAGACTGTTGAACAATACAGAGAAGAACTTATCGAAAAGGCTGCAGAGGGTGCAGACGATCTTATCGAAAAGTACTTTGAAGAAGGAACGCTTAACGATGACGACATCAGAAGAGGACTTAGAGAA